>JAWWPK010000105.1:0-8837 GCA_033854925.1 Nocardioidaceae bacterium
GGGTCCACCTCGGTCGTGGCCAGCCGGGCGCCGGAGCTGCGGATCCGCTCGGCGGCGTTGGGGTAGCCGGGCGTCTCCACCAGCACCCGGTCGCCGCGGGCGGCCAGCGCCTGGGTCACGATCGAGACCCCAGCGAGCGCGCCCGGCGTCACCATCACCTGGGCCGGGTCGGTCGGCAGCCCGCGTTCGTTGTACAGCGCCGCGATCGCGGCCTGCAGCTCGGGCAGCCCGGCCGGGAAGTAGCCGTGCCCGCCGAGGTAGGCCGGAAGCCGGGTCACCGCGTCGGCGTAGGCGGTCGCGATCTCCGGCGGCGCGAACGGCGCCGCGCAGTTGAGGTCGATCGCGGCCCGGTCGCTCTGACGGGGGAGCAGCGCGCGGTCGTGGGCGCGGGCCGGGCCTCCGGGCACCCGGGTGAAGGTGCCCGAGCCCTGTCGCGCCTCGGCGTACCCGCCGTCGCGGACCGTCGCGTAGGCACGCGTCACGGTGGTCCGCGAGACGCCGAGCGACTCGGTCAGCTCGCGCTCGCTGGGCAGCCGGGTGTCCACCGGGATCCGGCCGTCACCGATGAGCAGCACCAGAGCGTCCGCGAGGCCGGCGTAGGCGGGGCTGCGGTCGAAGTCGCCGACCAGGGCGGAGACCCGGCGAGCGGTGATGGAGCGGTCCATGCAGGCCACTGTTGCACGATTGGCTATTTGTTGAAAGGCCACTTGCCGTCAGGATGGCTGCTGTGACCACCACCGCCGTGCCGGCTCGCGCCGTCCGCGTCCTGACCGACCTCGGCCCGGTCGCGCAGCTCCGGGCCGGGCGGCTCGGTCGGCGGCTGCCGCAGCTGTACGTCGGCCTGCTGCTCTACGGCCTGTCCATCGCGCTCATGGTCCGCAGTCACCTCGGCAACGCACCGTGGGACGTGCTGCACTCCGGCCTCGCGAAGCACCTGCCGCTCACCCTCGGCGAGGCGCTGGTGATCGTCAGCTTCCTGGTCATGGTGTTCTGGATCCCGCTGCGCGAGGTGCCCGGCATCGGCACCATCTCGAACGCGGTCGTCATCGGCGTCTCGGCCGATGCCTTCCTCAGCGTCCTCGACCAGCCGGGCGCCGTCTGGTTGCGCGGCGTGCTCATGGTCAGTGGCGTGGCGATCTGCGGGCTCGCCACCGCGATGTACATCGGCGCCCAGCTCGGCCGCGGCCCCCGCGACGGCCTGATGACCGGCTTCGCCCGGCGTACCGGACTCTCGCTCCGCCTGGTCCGCACCCTGCTCGAGATCACCGTCGTCGTCCTCGGCCTCCTGCTCGGCGGCGTCGCCGGCGTCGGAACCGTCCTCTACGCCCTCGCCATCGGCCCCCTCACCCAGCTGATGCTCCCCACCTTGATCGTCGACATCCCACGCCGAGTCGGCGTTCCTGCTGACGAGTAACACCGCGAGTCGGCGCTACTGAGACGCAGTAACGCCGACTCGGCCGGTTACTCGTCAGCACCAAAGCCGACTCGGCAGTTAGGTCAGCGCGTGGGGGCGATGATGGTGGAGGCGTCGGGGGCGACCATCACCTCGACGGCGGTGAAGCGGTCGTCGGTGAGCCAGTGCTCCCGGAGGGTGTCGACCCGGCCCTGGGTGATCGGGGGCCACAGCTCGCACGGGGTGAAGTCGTCGAGCACGACGATGCCGCCGTCCTCGACGAGGTCGGCGATCGCGTCGACGGAGACCTGGGTCGGCTCCTCGGAGTCGAGGAAGAGCAGCGAGTAGGGGCCGCGGTCGAGCAGCGTCGACCAGTCGGCGGCGAGCACCTCGACCTGGTCGTCGTCGCGGAAGATCTCGGCGGCCGCCTCGGCCAGCTTCGGGTCGAGCTCCGCGGTGACGATCCGCGCCTTCTCGCCGCGTACGCCGGAGCGCAGCCACGCCGTACCGACGCCGCAGCCAGTGCCGAACTCGGCCATGGTCCCGTCGCGGGTCGCGGCCAGCATGGCGAGCAGCCGGCCGGTCTCGTTGCGGCAGAAGGAGACGTAGCCGGCCCGGCGGGAGACGTCGAACGCGCGGTTGACGATCTCGGGGAGGTAGGGCGGGTGGCTCACGTGTCGAGTCTTTCATCCCGGAACGGCCGTCTCGCATCGCGAACAGCCTGCGATATCCGGTGCCAAGCGATGCGGGGACGTCCTACCATCGAACCACCATGCGGAGCGTGTTCGTACTCATCGAGCGCCGCGGCGAGGCCTGACGAGAGGCCACCTCGCCGCGGAGGTTCGGCGTTGCGTGGCTTCTCAACCAGCTTCAACAGGTCGAGACGCCCCCGCGATGCGGACCCTGAGCACCCTCAGCGTGATCCGCTAGCAGCACAGGCATCTCTCGTGTGATCCACGAGTCGGCACGTCCCCGTCGCGGGGCGTCCTCGGCCACCAACCGACCCGGATCAAGCACGACACCACGAGGAGACAGGCAGATGTACGACATGTACCCCGACTGGGGCCCGGCGAGCCACCACCCCGAGAACCCGCGCAGCCACGAGAACGTCAACGAGGCCGTCCAGGCCTCGCTCGACCTGCGGGACAACGGCGGCCAGCGGCCCGACGACAACTAACCTCTCGCCGTGACATCCCTTCGGCTCGCGGTCATCCCGGGCGACGGCATCGGTCCCGAGGTGACTGCCGAGGCACTGAAGGTGCTCGAGGTCGCGGCGCCGGCCGAGGTCAAGCTCGAGCAGACCCGCTACGACCTGGGCGCTGAGCGCTACCTCGCGACCGGTGAGGTGCTGCCCGACTCGGTGCTCGCCGAGATCCGGGAGCACGACGCGATCCTGCTCGGTGCCGTCGGCGGCAAGCCGAACGACCCGAACCTGCCACCGGGGATCCTGGAGCGCGGGCTGCTTCTGCGGCTGCGCTTCGAGCTCGACCACTACGTGAACCTGCGCCCGTCCCGGATCTTCCCCGGCGTCACCTCACCCCTTGCGCAGCACGTTCTTGAGGGGCAGGGCGAGGTCGACTTCGTGGTGGTGCGCGAGGGCACCGAAGGCCCCTACACGGGCAACGGCGGTGCGCTCCGGGTCGGCACTCCGCAGGAGATCGCCACCGAGGTCTCGGTCAACACGGCGTACGGCGTGGAGCGGGTCGTGCGCGACGCGTTCGCCCGCACGCAGCGGCGGCCCCGGAAGAAGCTCACCCTGGTCCACAAGACCAACGTGCTGGTCAACGCCGGCTCGCTCTGGTGGCGGATCGTCCAGGCCGTCGCGCCGGAGTTCCCGGACGTGACCGTCGACTACATCCACGTCGACGCGGCCATGATCTTCCTGACCACCGACCCGTCGCGCTTCGACGTGATCGTCACCGACAACCTGTTCGGCGACATCATCACCGACCTCGCCGCCGCCATCACCGGCGGCATCGGGCTGGCGGCGTCCGGGAACATCAACCCCGACCGCACCGCCCCGAGCATGTTCGAGCCGGTGCACGGCTCGGCCCCCGACATCGCCGGCCAGCAGAAGGCCGATCCCACCGCGGCGATCCTGTCCGCGTCGCTGCTGCTCGACCACCTCGGGTACGCCGACGCGGCGGCCACCGTCGAGGGCGCGGCCATCGCCGACCTGGCAGATCGAGTAGCCGGGGCGACCCGGCGTACCGCCGAGGTCGGCGACGCGATCGCCGCACGCCTGTAGACGATTCGTCTGCGGCGGCCAGCGAGAGAGAACACGTGAGAGAGCAGACGAATCGTCAGGAGGTACTTTGATGTCCATGGAGATCAGCACCACCCGCACCGAGCACCCGGTCGACGACGCCCGCCTGGCCGAGATCCTGGCCAACCCGGGCTTCGGCGTGCACTTCACCGACCACATGTTCACGGCCGAGTGGACGCCGGCCGAGGGCTGGCACGCGGCCCGCATCACGCCCTACGGCCCGCTGACTCTCGACCCGGCCACGGCGGTCCTGCACTACGCGCAGGAGATCTTCGAGGGCATGAAGGCCTACCGGCACCAGGACGGCTCGATCTGGGCGTTCCGGCCGGAGGAGAACGCCGCGCGGATGGTGCGCTCCACCCATCGGCTGGCCCTGCCGCCGCTCGAGGTCGAGGACTTCGTCCAGGCCGTCGAGGCGCTGGTGGAGGTCGACCAACGGTGGGTGCCCGACCAGCAGGGGGAGAAGAGCCTCTACGTCCGGCCGTTCATGTTCGCCTCCGAGTCGTTCCTGGGCGTCCGGCCGGCGCAGCACGTGACGTTCATGGTGATCGCCAGCCCGGCTGGGTCGTACTTCAAGGGCGGCATCAAGCCGGTGAGCCTCTGGCTGTCCGAGGACTACACCCGCGCCGGCCGCGGCGGCATGGGCGCCGCCAAGACCGGCGGCAACTACGCCAGCTCGCTGCTGCCGCAGCAGGAGGCCATCGAGCAGGGTTGTGACCAGGTGGTCTTCCTCGACGGCGAGGAGGGGAAGTACGTCGAGGAGCTCGGCGGCATGAACATGTACTTCGTGTTCAAGGACGGCCGGATAGTCACCCCCGCGCTCGGCACCATCCTGGAGGGCATCACCCGCGGCTCGATCATCGAGCTGGCCGGGAAGATGGGCCACCAGGTCGAGGAGCGGAGGATCTCGATCGACGAGTGGCGCGAGGGCGTGACCAGCGGCGAGATCGCCGAGATCTTCGCCTGCGGCACCGCCGCCGTCGTGACGCCGGTGGGCGAGCTCAAGTGGGACGGCGGCTCGGCACCCGCGCCGGCGTCGACCGACCTGACGTTCCGCATCCGGCAGGCGCTGGTCGACGTGCAGTTCGGCCGCGCGGAGGACACCTTCGGCTGGATGCGCCGGGTCGTGTAACGCTCCGGCCGCGAGCGACCAATCATGGTTGTGCAGCCGCCGGCATCGACGCCGTACGACCCGCTCGACCGGATCGCCCGTGAGCCGGACGCCCTCGAGCAGCTGCCGCGGCTCGTGCTGTTCTTGCGTTGAGCATGACCACGTCGAGGCGGTGCAGCGGTTCGTGGCCCGCCGGGTCTCCGACCCGCACCTGGCCGCCGACCTGACCGCGGACGTCTTCCTTGCCGCGGTCGACAGCGCCGCGTCGTACGACCGCAGCCGCGGGCCGGTGGTCGCGTGGCTCTACGGCGTCGGCCGCAACGCCATCGCGGCCGAGACGCGACGCCGGGCCCGCGAGCTGCACGCCGTACGCCGGATCGAGGGACGCCGTCTCCTCGACGGTGCGTCGTTCACCCGGATCGAGGAGCGGCTCGACGCCGAGCGGTCCTCGCGCCGGATGTATCGAGCCATCGCCGAGCTGCCCGAGGCCGACCGTGCGCTGCTCGAGATGGTCGCGCTCGACGGGCTCTCGGTCGCCGATGCCGCCAGGGCCCTGGGGGTGAAGCCGGCCACCGCGCGGGTCCGGCTGCACCGCAGCCGGGCCCGGGTCACTGCTCGCCTGAACGAGAGGGGAGCTCCCGAGCTCCCCGATCGTGCTCTTTCCTTGGAGGTACGTCCATGAACGGCACAGATCAGCTCGACACCTTCGAGACCGCGTTGCTGGCCGAGCTCCGACGCGAGGTCGCGGAGCACCCGGCACCGGCGCCCGCGCCCAGGCGGCAACCTCGTCGCCGCCTGAGGATCGTCGCTGCCGGAGCCGTCGCCACGGCCGCGGCCACCGTGGCGGCGGTGGGCCTCACCGGTGGCGGGCCGACCGCCTCGCCGGCGTACGCCGTGGAGCAGGACAGCGATGGCGACGTCACCGTGATCGTGCACCGCCTCGATGACGCGGCGGGCCTCGAGCAGGCGCTGGCCGACCAGGGCATCGATGCCGACGTCAGCTACGAACCGCACGGCCCGGGCGACGGCAACGGCTACACCTTCAAGGTGCCGCACCTGGACGACTCGGGATCGGCCGGGCAGGACCCGACGACGTCCGGCCCCGCCTCCATCGAGGATGCTTGCGGCCCACCCCAGGACCTCCAGGCTGCCGCGACCCTGCAACAGCAGGGTGACGACTGGGTGTTGCGGATCCCGGCCGGGTCGCCGCTGCTCGACGGACGGCCCGTCGCCATCAGCACCAGTGTCGACGGCGGGCTGGTTGTCTTCTACGCCGGCCTCCAGCCGGGTTCCTACTGCGGCGTCTTCTCGTTCGGGACCCCACCGTCCTGACCCCGGTGTGGTGGGTTGGATCACCTGGTCGAGTCTGGCCCGCGACGCAGCTCGGTCGCCAGTGCGTTGAGCCGCTGCTCCCAGAACCTCCGGAACGGGCTCAGCCAGGCGTCCACCTCCGACAGGGGAGCGGAGTCGATCGCGTAGAGGCGGCGCCGGCCGTCGGGGCGCACCGTGGCGAACCCGCTCTCCCGCAGCACCTTGAGCTGCATGGACACCGCGGGCTGGCCGATCCCGAACTCCTGCGAGATCACCTCTACGACGTCGCCGGACGACCGCTCGCCGGTGGCCAGGAGCTCCAGGATGCGGCGCCGGACCGGGTCGCCGAGGACGTCGAAGGCGTGCATCAGGCGCCGGTGTACGCCGCCACGCAGCGGTCGGCCGACGCGCGCGCCCACTCCGGGTCGGCGCCGCCGTCCACAGCGGCCCGGCCCCAGGCATCGCCGCAGTCGCGCATCATGCCGGTCAGGTCGGGCAGCTCCTCGGGGGCGGGCCGCGGCGCGGCCGGGTCGGCCAGGTGCAGGCCGAGCCCCATCAGCCCCATCTCCCACCCGATGCCCACCGCACCGGGCCCGAACTCCTCCCAGTGGTCGGGCGGGCTGGGCAGGTGGTGGACCAGCTCCAGCAGCGTGCCGCCGCCCTCGCTGTCACCCAGGGTGACGACGATCCTGCCGACGTGGCCACCGAACTCCCACGTGGCAGCGAAGCTGCGCGGCGGGTCGCAGTCGGTGATCTCGCCGCCGGCGTTGCCCTCGACCTGGTAGCGCCCGCCCAGCGTCAGGTCTCCGGTGACCGGAGCCAGCCAGCGCCCGATCCGGTCTGCCTCGGTCAGCGCCGACCACACTTCGTCGGGCCCCTCGGCGTAGCGGCGGGTCAGCCGCAGGTCGGTCCCTGTCACCTCGCGCTCGACGGCGGCGAGCTCCGCTTTCGTATCAATCTCCATTGATACAACTCTGCCAAGGACGCGGCCGACCAGTCAAGCGTTGCCGGGAACCCGTCCGACCGCCATTTAGTCTGATCAGCGTGACCAGCACGCCGCGGACGCCGGCGAGAGGCACGCCCACCGTCCCGGCCGCTGCGCCGACGGCGTCTCCCCGGACCGTGGGCGGGTACACGCTGCTGACCAAGATCGGCGAGGGCGGCATGGGCGTGGTGCACCTGGCGCGCCGCACAGACGGGCCACGGGTGGCCCTCAAGGTGCTCCGGCCGCACATCGTCGGCGACGACGAGGCGAGACGCAGGCTGGAGCGCGAGGTCGGTTCGCTGAGCCGGGTCAGCAGCAAGTGGGTCGCCGAGATCGTCGACGCCGACCCGTGGGCGCCGGTTCCCTACGTCGCGACCCGTTACGTCCCGGGTCTCTCGCTGCACGACTACGTGCACGAGGAGGGGCCGATCTCCGGCAAGGACCTCACCTGGTTCGCCGCCTGCCTCGCCGAGGGTGTCGCGTCGGTGCACGCGGTCGGCGTGCTGCACCGCGACGTGAAGCCGTCCAACGTGCTGATGGAGGGCCGGACGCCGATCCTCATCGACTTCGGCCTGGCCCGTGTCGCCGACGACCCGAAGCTGACCCACACCGGCTGGCTGCTCGGGACGCCGGGCTACCTCGCGCCAGAGATCCTGTACGGCGAGGACGCCACGACTGCCTCCGACGTGCACTCGTGGGCGGCCACCGTCGCCTTCGCCGCGACCGGCCGACCGCCCTTCGGCCGCGGGCCGTCGATGGCCGTCATGGACCGGGTCCGCCGCGGCGAGCACGCCCTCTCCGGCATCCCGGACCCGCTGCGCCAGCTCCTCGCCGACTGCCTCCGTCCCGAGGCGGCGCGCCGGCCGACGCTGGACGCGATCCTGGGCTGGCTGAGGCCGCAGGTCGCTCCCACCACGCGACCGGCGACGGCCCCGCCCGCGCCGGAGAAGCTCACGATGCCGTACGCCGTCGCGGTCACCTCCCCGGACTCGCGGGCGACCGACGTACTGCCCGGCGGCCCCCCGGTCGGCGCGGTCGGCGCGGACGGCACCAAGATGCTCACCGAGCACCAGACCGTCCTCGAGCGGGACCGCAGGGCGCTTCCGCCGCCCACGCCCTCCGAGCAGAGTCGTCCGCCGTTCGCGGAGCGCACCCGGCGCGCGATCCTGCTCGCGGTGGGCGCCCTGCTCTGCGGCGGCATCGTGGCGGCGTACCCCTGGTACGGCTCGGCCACCCTCCTGCTGCTCGTGTGGCTGCTGCGCAGCGGCTCGCTCGCCGCCAGCGAGGCGGGCGCCCGGCGCCGGCTGCGCGGCCCGAAGTGGTACGACGGCGCCCAGCTGCTCATCCGGGCGCCGTGGGAGCTGCTCCGCACGGTGGCCGGGACCGTGATGCTCGTGCTCTGGAGCGCCGGGCTGGCCATCGCCGCGGCACTGCTCTGCTACGCGTTCGTCGCCGGTGAGACGGTGACCCTCTTCGTGTGCGGTGCGGTCTTCGCGGCCGCGGTGTGGACCGGCCCGGGCGGCTCGCGGGTCCGGTCTCCGCTGTCGCGGCTGGTGAACCCGGCAGCGCACCGGTGGAAGCCGTGGCTCGCCGTCACCTTCGTCCTGCTGGTGCTCGCCACCGGGCTCGGCGGGCTCGCCGACGCGCGCGGCACGTCGTGGTCGCCGGCGAACGACCGTCCGCTGAGCGGACCGACCACCGGACACTGACCGCATCCCGTGGCAGGATGGGGCAAATGAACGCTTGCGTGATCATCATTCAGTAGCGCGTC
>JAWWPK010000106.1:0-7274 GCA_033854925.1 Nocardioidaceae bacterium
CGCATGAGCACCCCACGGCGTTCTTCACCTCCCCCGCTGCGCTCCTCCGGCGAACAACGCCGCGGGGACCCCGCAAAAGACATGAGCACCCCACGGCGTTCTTCACCTCCCCCGCTGCGCTCCTCCGGCGAACAACGCCGCGGGGACCCCGCAAAGACATGAGCAACCGGGCGCCCGAGGGCGACCAGGCCCTCCTGGCCGAGCCGATGCGCTCGCGCTGGAGCCCGAGCATCTTCGACGACACCCACGTCCTCACCGCGGACCAGCTGCGGCTGCTCCTGCTCGCCGCGCAGTGGGCGCCCAGCTGCGGCAACGCCCAGCCGGCGGCGTTCGTCGTCGCCGAGCGGGGCAGCGCCAGCCACCGGGTCCTCACCCGGCACCTGTCCCGGGGCAACTCCGGGTGGGTGCCGCGCGCCTCGGCGGTCCTGCTCGTTGCCGCGCAGCTGGCGCCCGACGAGGACGGCGAGGGCGGTTACAAGCCCTTCCACGCCGAGTACGACGCGGGCCAGGCGGCCGCGCACGTCACTCTCCAGGCACACGCGATGGGGCTGTTCGCGCACCAGTTCGCCGGCTTCGACAAGGCGGCCGTCGCTGACGAGCTCGACGTCCCGGTCCACCACAAGCTGATGGCGGGCATCGCCATCGGTGTCCCCGGCGACCCCGCGGACGTGCCGGAGAAGGACCGCGAACGTGAGCTGCGCACCCGGCGGCGCCGTCCGCTGGCGAAGGTCGCGCACGGCCCGCGCTGGGGCGTGCAGTGGGAGCCGGCCGAGTGAAGGGTGGGTTGAAGAACGTCCTGCTCGTCGGGCTGGTCGTGGT
Organism: Nocardioidaceae bacterium; assembly: GCA_033854925.1. Taxonomy (GTDB): domain Bacteria; phylum Actinomycetota; class Actinomycetes; order Propionibacteriales; family Nocardioidaceae; genus Nocardioides. The sequence continues at coordinate 820 of JAWWPK010000106.1, forward strand.
GATGGTCAACCTGCCCTTCGTGCACAACACCTGGCAGCAGCACCGCCTCGACCAGGACGGCGTCGACCTCGCTGCCACCGTCACCACGCACGACGAGGACAACGGTCACCGGGTCGTCACCTTCAAGGTCGCCGACACCGGCGACCAGCCCGGCTTCGGCGGCACGGTGCGCGTCGACGAGACGACGTACGCCGACGCCGTGGCCAGCCGGCAGGTGCAGGTGCGGGTGCTCCCGGGCTCGACGACGGTCTGGCGGGTCGAGGGCGAGACCCACAGCGACCTCGGGCTGGTCATCACCGTCGTCGCCGATGTCTTCCTGCTGGTCATGGTCCTGCTGCTGCTTCGGTTCGGCTCCCGGCTCCGCCAGGAGATGGTGCTGGTCGCGACCGAGGACCTCGTGCGGTGTCCGCCGGGCTCGGTGCTCGACCAGGTCGACGCGCTGCGGTTCGTGGTGTGCGGCGAGGTCGAGACGATCGAGGACGGCGAGGTCGTGCTCGACCTCGGGGACCGCCGGGTGCGGGTGGTCCTCGACGGGCACCACAACCCGGCGGGCTACCAGCAGCCGGTCCGGGCAACTGGGACAATGCGCGGCTGAGGAGGGCCCAAACCGTCTAGCCTTCAGCCTCGTGAGCAGACGTCGTTTACTCGTGGTGCCGGCGCTCGTCGCAGGCGCCCTCGTGGCGCAGGCCGGGCTGGCCTCGCCGGCTCATGCGGCCACCGTGCGCTACGCCGTACCGGGCGGGAGCAGCGCCAACAGCTGCACCTCGGCGGCGCCCTGCAGCATCGACAAGGCGATCAACCTGGCGGCCGCGGGAGACGAGGTGATCGTGGCCTCCGGCAGCTACAACACGGGGACCACCAGCCTCAGCAACAGCCAGGTCGCGGTGAACGTGCACGGCGTCGCCGGTCAGCCGCGGCCGGTGATCACCACGTCCGCGAACTACGGCCTGGCCCTGTTCGGCGCCGGCGCCAAGGTCTCGGACCTCACCATCGACCAGACCGGGGGCCTCTACGGTCTGAACGTCTTCGCCAGCGGCGTCCTGGTGCAGCGCGTCGAGGTGCACACCTCAGCGCCGATCGCCTGCACGGCCGGCATCAGCGGGCTCGCCCGTGACCTGATGTGCGTCACCTCGGCCGTCAACGGGGTCGCACTCGACGACTCGTGGGGCAACGGCACGTTCGCCCTCACGCTCCGCAACGTCACGGTGATCGCCACCGGCGCGGGCTCCTACGGCATCCGCGCGGACGCCAATGGCGACAACACCAACACCACCAACCTCGACATCAGCGCGCGCAACGTGATCGCGTGGGGCATCGCGGCCGACATCCGTTCGACGGAGGTCGGCATCGACAGCGAGAGCGACGTGCTCCTGACGAACTCGAACTACGACAAGATCGAGGAGGGCGGCGGCGGCAACGTGACCAACGTGGGGTCCAGCAGCACCAACCAGACAGCGTTCCCCGTCTTCGCCGACGGCGTGACCTACCACCAGGCCCTGGGCTCGCCGACGATCGACAAGGGTGGGTCGGACAGCGGCATCGGCACCAGCGATCTCGACGGCAACCCTCGGAAGATCGGCACGGCGGTGGACATCGGGGTTGACGAGTTCGACCCCACGCCCCCGGACGTCGCCTTCGACCACACCCCGAAGCACAAGACCCACAAGCACAAGTCGTTCTTCACCTTCCACGCGAGCCACACCTCGACGTTCACCTGCATCGTCGACCTCAGGCCGGCGCTGCCCTGCACGTCCCCGTTCAAGGTGAGGTTCAAGAAGCGCGGCAAGCACACGGTCCAGGTCTTCGCCAGGTATGCCGTCGGCAACGTGGACCCGACGCCGGCGTCCTACACGTGGAAGATCAAGATGAAGAAGCCGCGCCGCCATCACCAGCACCATCACCAACATCATCACCAGCACCACTGACCGGCGCAGCCCGGCCGACCGCAGCGTCGGCTACTTGCTCGTAGCGACCCGGCGCGTGAGGCTGAGTGCGTGTCCGTCACCGCGTCGTCGTACTCGATCACCATGCGCCTGCACACGGCGCCCGACCACGGGATCGTCGGGGCGGTGGCGACCGCGATCTCCGGGGCCGGCGGCGTGGTCACCGCGATCGACGTCGTCGACTCGACCCGGGAGCGGCTGGTCCTCGACGTCACCTGCTCGGCCAGCGACGCCGACCACTCGCACGAGCTCGAGGATGCGGTCGACGCCATCGACGGTGTCGAGGTCTACAAGGTCAGCGACCGGACCTTCCTGCTCCACATCGGGGGCAAGATCGAGGTCAACTCCAAGGTCCCGCTGAAGAACCGCGACGATCTCTCGATGGCCTACACGCCCGGGGTCGGCCGGGTCAGCATGGCGCTCTACAACCACCCGGAGGACGTCTCCCGGCTGACCATCAAGGGCAACAGCGTCGCCGTGGTCACCGACGGCTCCGCGGTGCTCGGGCTGGGCAACATCGGTCCGGGTGCGGCGCTGCCGGTGATGGAGGGCAAGGCCGCGCTGTTCAAGCGGTTCGCCAACATCGACGCGTGGCCGATCTGCCTGGCCAGCCAGGACACCGACGAGATCGTCAAGGCCGTGGAGATGATCGCCCCGGGCTTCGGCGGCATCAACCTCGAGGACATCGCGGCGCCGCGCTGCTTCGAGATCGAGCGGCGGCTGCGCGAGAGCCTGGACATCCCGGTCTTCCACGACGACCAGCACGGCACCGCGATCGTCGTCCTCGCCGCGCTCACCAACGCGTTGCGCGTGGTCGAGAAGGACCTGACCTCGGTGCGCGTCGTCCTGTCGGGCGCGGGCGCCGCCGGTACGGCGATCTGCACGCTTCTCCTCGCCGCCGGCGTCACCGACGTGGTCATGGTCGACCGCGAGGGGGCGCTGTGCGCCGGCGACGACTCACTGTCCGAGACTCATCGCGAGCTTGCCGGCGTCACCAACCCGCGCCAGGTCCGCGGGGACCTGCACGAGTCGCTCCGCGGCGCCGACGTGTTCATCGGAGTCAGCGCGCCGGGCATCCTGCCGGCCGAGTGGATCGCGGACATGGCCGAGCAGCCGGTCGTCTTCGCGCTGGCCAACCCCGACCCGGAGGTCGACCCCGCCGAGGCCGAGAAGTACGCCGCGGTGGTCGCCTCCGGCCGTTCCGACTACCCCAACCAGATCAACAACGTGCTGGCCTTCCCGGGCGTCTTCCGCGGTCTCCTGGACGCGCGGGCCCGCGACATCACCATCGACATGCTGCTGCGCGCCGCCGACGCGATCGCCCATGTCGTCCGCGACGAGGAGCTCAACCCGAACTTCATCATCCCGACGGTCTTCAACGCCGAGGTGCCGAAGGCGGTCGCCGCGGCCATCCGCGCCGGCGCCACCGGGTGATGCGCCAGGAGCAGCGCGGGGAGGTGCTAGTGGTCACCGCCGGCGGAAACCACTAGGCGTGGCGGACACCGCGGATCGTCTCGGGCGGGCGCTGCCGGACGATCTTGCGCCAGGCGCGGACGGCGGCCTGCGGGCTGGCGGCGTAGACCGAGACGACGTAGGGGAACTGCTCGTACATCCCGGTGATCCGGGCCGGGCGGTTGGCGCCGTCACTGAAGATGCAGCGGCCGCCGTGCGCGCCCGGGATCTCCCGGCGGTGCTTGTTGCCGAGCCGCGCCACGAGCCAGTGCTCGACCTGCTGGGGGTCCTTCACCTGGTCGTAGGTGACGGTGACCGGCTTGCCGAGCGCCTGCTGGAAGCACGCATAGGACTCGACCACGGGATAGCTGTCGTTGTTGGGGCGGGCCTTGTGGCAGAGCGGGCGGTCGCGGTCGAACGACGGGAACACCCACGCCAGGCCACGGGCGCCATCGGGCAGCCCGCACAGCTTGAGGGCAGCGGTCTCGCGGCCGTCCCAGCAGGTGCCGGCGTTGGGCGCCGGCGGCGCGGCCGGGTCGGTCGGTGGGGAGCCCTCGAGCTGGGCCGTGGCCTCAGCGGTCGGTGAGCTGCTCGCCGAGGGGCTCGCCGGGCCGCCGGCCGTGGGCTGGTCGTCCTGGCCCAGGCCGCGGCCGTAGTGCACCAGCCCGCCGATGATCACGGCGGCCAGCACAGCCAGCGCCAGCGCGTCGCGCCAGCGCGGACGCGCGCCCACCTCGGCCATCCCCCCAGCACCCCCCTGGCATTCCCAAGACGTGAAGCACCCCACGCGCTTCGCGTCCATTGTGGCGTACGGACCCAGCAGTTCCGGTCATCGTGAGCCTGCGCACGTGTCCGACTGGGCTAGACGTGCCAGGAGGCTTTCAGCCCTCCAGCTCCTCGACCGCACAGAGCGCGGCACCCACCACGCCCGCCTTGTTGAGCAGCGTGGCCGGGACGATCTCGGTCTCGATGTCGACCAGCGGCAGGAACTCGTCGGACTGCTTGCTGATCCCGCCACCGACGACGAACAGGTCGGGGGAGAAGAGCATCTCGAGGGCCCGGTAGTACTTCGTGAGCCGCTTGGCCCAGTGCTGCATCGAGAGCCCCTCGCGCTCCCGGGCGCTGTTGGCAGCCCGGGACTCGGCGTCGTGGCCGCCGATCTCCAGGTGGCCGAGCTCGGAGTTCGGGACCAGGACACCGTTGTAGATGAAGCCGGAGCCTATGCCGGTCCCGAGCGTGGTGACGATGACCAGTCCTTGGCGTCCCTTCGCGGCGCCGTACCGCGCCTCCGCGAGGCCGGCGGCGTCCGCGTCGTTGACCACGTGGACGTCGCGGCCCGTGGCGTCGGTGAACAGCCGGTCGGCGTCGGTGCCGAGCCAGGCCTCGTCGATGTTGGCGGCCGAGTGGACGACGCCGTGGCGCACCACTCCTGGGACGGTGACGCCGACCGGGCCCCGGGAGTCCGGGAAGTGGCCGAGCAGCTCGACGAAGACCTCGGCCACGGCCTCGGGGGTCGACGGCGAGGGGGTCTTGATCCGCTCGCGCTCGGCCGCGAACTCGCCCTTCTCGAGGTCGACGGGCGCGCCCTTGATGCCGGTGCCGCCGAAATCGATGCCGAAGGGAAGGTCCGCCACACCCCCACGGTAACTTCCGATCGTGTTCGTAGCCTTCGACCGCGATGTCCGGGTCAGCCTCGGCGTGGTCACGCTCGGTACGCCGGACCGGCTTCGCGGGTGTCTCGATGCGCTGCGCACCCACGAGTCGCGGCACGACTTCAGCGTTGCGGTCGTGGTGAACGCCGACACTCCGGACGGCGCGCCGCCACGGGTCGACGCACCTGAGGGCGTGCTCGTGGACCCGGCCCGGGTGAACCTCGGCTGGTCCGGAGGCCTGCACCGGGCCCGCGCGCTCACCGACGCCGAGCTCTTCGTGTGGGTCCAGGACGACATGGTCCCGGAACCGGGCTGGCTCGACGCCCTCGTCGATGCCGCGGATGCGCACCCGGGCGTCGGCGGCTTCGGGTCGGTGCGCGTGGACACGGAGGGACGGCCGATGCCACCCAATGCGGGATCGGCCACGCCGCATGACGCGGTCGAACGGTGGAACGACACGGACTCGACCACCGAGTGGCCGGCCTCGGAGGTGATCACCCACGACTGGGTGACCAGCACCGGCTTCCTGACTCGCGCCGCAGTGTGGGACCAGGTTGGCGGTACTGACCCGAGGTTCTGGCCGGTCACGCACGGCGACAAGGACTACTGCACCCACCTACGTTGCCACGGCTTTGACGTGGCCCTGGTGACCGCGGCACGCGTCCGGCACGCCGGCGGTCAGTCCGCACCCACCTCGTTCCGGGCATTCATCGCGCACTGGCGAGAGCCATGGTTCAACCAGCGCTGGATGGCACCGGTGACGGCGCTCGCGGGACGCTCCTCGGCCCTCGTTGACCACCCGTGCGCGGATTGGCGGCAGGTCCTCCTCGACCCGGTGTCCACCGCCGCTGCTGCCGAGGCGACCCGGATGCTCGTGCCGCTCGCCCGTGCCGAGGCGGCTGCGACCGAGGAGTTGCGGACCCATACGGCCAACCTGGAGCACGCGTTGGCGGGGATGACGGCGCACGCCGCCAACCTCGAGCCGATGCTCGCGGAGTCCAGCACGCACGCGAGGAATCTCGAGCTGGCGCTGGCGGTCGCCGAGGATGAGCGGAACCGGGCCAGGCGACGGGTGCGGCGGCTTCGTCGCCGGCTGTCCCGAGTTGAGGGAGCGCCGACGCCTCCCCGGACGTGGCGAACCCGGGTCCGGAGCACGTTGAGAGGATGGATCCATGACGACTGAGACGGGGCCAGGTATCCGGGACACGCAGACGGTGACGTCGGAGGGCAAGCCGACGACGCCGTCCATCGAGGGCGTCGTGGTGCACACGCCGCCGGTCCACCTGGACCATCGGGGAGCCCTCTACGAGCTCTACAACCGAGACCCCGAGCTGTGGTCCGAGCCGATCGTCTATTCCTACGTCTTCACCGTCCGTCCCGGGCAGATGAAGGGCTGGGGCATGCACGA
>JAWWPK010000107.1:0-7762 GCA_033854925.1 Nocardioidaceae bacterium
TACATCCGCACCGCCCGGGCCAAGGGTCTGACCAAGCGGAAGGTGATCTTCAAGCACACGCTGCGCGCCACCCTGACCCCGCTGGTCACACTGTCCGGCCTCGACCTCGCGGGGCTGCTGGGCGGCACGATCATCACCGAGAAGGTCTTCAACTTCAACGGCGTGGGCAAGATGTCGGTCGACGCGATCCAGCGCCACGACCTGGCCCTGGTGGTCGGCATCGTGCTGCTGATCGCGGCGATCGTGATCATCGCCAACATCGTCGTGGACCTGCTCTACGCCGTCATCGACCCGCGCGTGCGGCTCGGCTAGCGCCGGCTCGCCGAACAGGGTTAGGTAGTCACGTGTCAGCATCTGCAACGACCTTCGAGGAAAGTGCGCCCGCTGGGCCGACCACCGGCGACCCCCTCCTCGTCGTCAAGGACCTGAAGGTCCACTTCCCGACCAGCGACGGCATCGTCAAGGCCGTCGACGGGCTGAGCTACACCGTCGCGCGAGGCAAGACGCTCGGCATCGTGGGGGAGTCCGGCTCCGGGAAGTCGGTGTCGAGCTCGGCGATCATGGGCCTCTTCCACGGCAGCACGGCCCAGCTCTCGGGCCAGATCATCCTGGACGGGGTCGACATCCTGACGCTCTCCGAGGACGAGATGCGCCGGCTGCGTGGCCGCGACGTGGCGATGATCTTCCAGGACCCGCTCTCGTCGTTGCACCCCTACTTCACAGTGGGCTCGCAGATCGTCGAGGCCTACCGGGTGCACCAGAACGTGTCCAAGAAGGCGGCGCGCCGACGTGCGATCGAGCTGCTCGACCGGGTCGGGATCCCGCAGCCCGACCGTCGGGTCGACGACTACCCGCACCAGTTCTCCGGCGGTATGCGGCAGCGGGCGATGATCGCGATGGGGCTGGTCAACGACCCCTCGATGCTGATCGCCGACGAGCCGACCACGGCGCTGGACGTCACGGTGCAGGCTCAGATCCTCGACCTGCTCCAGGACCTGCAACGCGAGTTCAACTCCGCGATCATCATCATCACCCACGACCTGGGCGTCGTGGCCGAGGTGACCGACGACACCCTGGTCATGTACGGCGGCCGGGCCGTTGAGTACGGCAAGACCTCGGAGATCCTGACCCACCCGGAGATGCCCTACACGTGGGGACTGCTCTCCAGCGTCCCCGACGTGACCGGTGACACCAACGCGAAGCTGATCCCGATCCCGGGCAACCCGCCGAGCCTGCTCAACCCGCCCTCGGGCTGTCACTTCCACCCGCGCTGCACGTTCCGCGAGAAGGTGCCCGGCGACCTGTGCCGCACCACCACGCCCGAGCTGGTCCCGGGCGGGCGGGGTGTCAACCACCTCAAGCGGTGCCACCTGCCCGACGCCGAGACCATCTACCAGACCGAGATCCTTCCCGAGATCGCGCCCGACATGGTCGCCGTGCTGGCCGAGGAGGAGAACTGATGTCCACGGCCGAGCACACCGAGCGCAGCGACTCCGGGGAGGACTCCGGGGAGGACCAGGAGCCGTCTTTCGTCACCGCCATCGACCCCTTCGAGGGCCGCGGGGCGACCGAGGCACCCAAGGACGCGAAGCCGATCCTGACGGTGGACAACCTCCGGATGTACTTCCCGGTGAAGTCCCAGGGCCTGATCCACCGCACCGTGGGACATGTGCAGGCCGTGGACGGTGTGTCCTTCGAGGTCGTCGAGGGCGGATCGCTGGGGCTGGTCGGGGAGTCGGGCTGCGGCAAGTCGACGACCGGGCGGCTGATCACCCGGCTGTTGACCCCCACCAGCGGATCCATCCTGTTCGAGGGTCGCGACATCGCCCAGATCAACCAGCGCCAGCTCAAGCCGCTGCGCCGGGAGATCCAGATGATCTTCCAGGACCCCTACACCTCGCTGAACCCGCGGCACACGGTGGGCTCGATCGTCGGGGCGCCGCTGCGCATCCACAAGATCGTCCCCGAGAAGCAGGTCCTCAGCAGGGTCAAGGAGCTGCTGGAGATCGTCGGGCTCAACCCGGAGCACTACAACCGGTTCCCCAACGAGTTCTCCGGCGGCCAGCGGCAGCGCATCGGCATCGCGCGGGCGCTGACCCTCAACCCCAAGCTCCTCGTCGCCGACGAGCCGGTCTCCGCGCTCGACGTCTCGATCCAGGCGCAGGTGGTCAACCTGCTGCAGGGAATCCAGCAGGAGTTCGGCGTCGCGTTCCTCTTCATCGCCCACGACCTGGCGATCGTCCGGCACTTCTGTCCGGAGGTCGCGGTCATGTATCTCGGCAAGATCGTCGAGATCGGTGACCGCGAGAGCATCTACCTGGGTGCGCACCACCCCTACACCCAGGCGCTGCTCTCCGCCGTACCCGACGTCAAGCAGGCCGCGATCGGAGGCCGGCGCGAGCGCATCATGCTGACCGGTGACGTGCCCAGCCCGATCAACCCGCCGTCCGGCTGCCGGTTCCGCACCCGCTGTCCCATCGCCCAGGAGATCTGCGCCAAGGTCGAGCCTCCGCTGCTCCAGATCGGCCCCAAGCACAAGGTCGCCTGCCACTTCCCCGGCGAGATCGGGGCCCACCCCAAGGAGCCGGCCACCTCAGCGCTGCTGGGGCTGGACTCCCAGGGCAACGCCGACTCGACCGGGACCGTGACCGACCACGACCAGCTGTCGCACCCCGGCTACTCCGACACCTGGTACGACCTGGACAAGAAGTCGTTTGCCCGAGGGTGACGACCAGCTCTTCGAGACCGGCCCGCCGCACTCGCGGCGTACCCCCGAGAGAGCCGGCGGCGGTGCGCTGAGCTCGGCGGCGCACGCTGCCGCGCCGCTCGCGGTGCGGATGCGGCCGCGGACGCTGGAGGAGCTCGTCGGCCAGGAGCAGCTCCGCGCGCCCGGCTCGCCGCTGCGCCAGCTGGTGGAGGGCGACCAGTCGATGTCGCTGCTGCTGTGGGGACCACCGGGAACCGGGAAGACCACGATCGCGGCGATCCTGAGCCAGCAGACGGACCGGGGCTTCGTCGAGGTGTCCGCGGTCTCGGCCGGGGTGAAGGAGGTCCGGGCCGCCATCGACGCCGCGCGGTCCGAGCTGGTCGCCACCGGCCACGAGACCGTCCTGTTCGTCGACGAGGTGCACCGGTTCAGCAAGGCCCAGCAGGACGCGCTGCTGCCCGGCGTCGAGAACCGCTGGGTCACCCTGGTCGCGGCGACCACCGAGAACCCGTTCTTCTCGGTGATCTCCCCACTGCTCTCCCGCAGCCTGCTGCTCCGCCTGGAGCCGCTCACCGACGACGACATCCGAGCGGTGCTGGACCGCGCGCTCGCCGACGAGCGCGGGCTGGGCGGGGCCTACACCGTCGAGGGTGACGCTCTCGACCACCTGGTCCGGCTGGCCGGCGGCGATGCCCGTCGTTCGCTCACCTACCTCGAGGCGGCGGCCGGAGCCGCATCCGCGCGGGGCAGCGCCACCATCGACCTCGAGACCGCCGAGACCGCGGTCGACCAGGCGGCGGTGCGCTACGACCGGCAGGGCGACCAGCACTACGACGTCACGAGCGCCTTCATCAAGTCGCTGCGCGGCTCCGACGTCGACGCGGCGCTGCACTACCTGGCCCGGATGATCGAGGCCGGCGAGGACCCGCGGTTCATCGCCCGCCGGCTGGTCATCCTGGCCAGCGAGGACATCGGCCTGGCCGACCCGACCGCACTGCCCACCGCGGTCGCGGCGGCGCAGGCGGTCCAGCTGATCGGGATGCCGGAGGCCCGGCTCAACCTCGCCCAGGCGACCATCGCGCTGGCCATCGCCCCGAAGTCGAACGCCGTGATCACCGCGATCGAGGCCGCCTCCGCAGACGTCCGCGCCGGCAAGATCGGGCCGGTGCCCGCGCACCTGCGCGACGCGCACTACGGGGGCGCGAAGACGCTGGGCCACGGCGCGGCGTACTCCTACAGCCACGACGCGCCGTTCGGAATCGCGGAGCAGCAGTACGCGCCCGACGTCGTCCTCGACGCCGAGTACTACAAGCCGACCTCGCTCGGCGCCGAGGCCGCGATCAAGGAGCGCTGGGAGCGGATCCGCCGGATCATCCGGGGGGTCCGGCGCGACTCGGACCCGCGATAGGGTCGGTTCCCATGGCGTGGGTGCTCCTGACCGTGACCGGCGTGCTGGCCGTCCTGGTCGGCGCCCTGGCGCTGCGCGTGCGCCGTCTGGACGCCGAGGTTGCCCGCCTGCTCGCGTCGAGTGATGCGAAACGGTCGTCCGACACCGTCTTCCACGACCATCTGGCGTCGCTCGACGAGCAACCGGTGGCCCACGAGTACGTCATCACGCGGGTGGGCGAGCCGGAGCCCGAGGCGGTGCCGGCCGTGGCCGCGCCGGTCTTCGCGGACCTGTTGCTCAAGGAGACCGTCGTCCAGACCGCCTCGCTGTTCCACGGGCTGCGCCGGGCGCTGGCGCCCGAGACCCGCAACCGGATCCGGTTCCACATGCGCCTGGAGGTCAAGCGCTCCCGCAAGCAGCGGCGCGGCGAGCAGCGGGAGGTACGCCGCGAGTGGGCGGCCCGGCAGCGAGCTGCGATGGCGGCCGACCAGGCCGCGGAGGGCACTGCCGCATGAAACGTGGCCTCTGGTTCGTCGCCGGGGCCGGGGCCGGGATCTACGTGATGATCCGCGGGCGCCGTGCGGCCGAGGCGCTGACCATCGACGGGATGCAGGACCGGCTCAACGGGCTCGCGGTCGGGGTGCGGATGTTCCGCGAGGAGGTCGCCGAGGGGCGGACCGAGAAGGAAACCGAGTTGCGCGAGCGGTTCTCCCTCGCGCCTCATCTCAGTAGAGAGCTCACCACCGGACGACACGCGAAGGAGGGCAGGGAGTGATGGACCCGTCGATGAGCACGGCTGAGATCCGGCGGCGCTTCGTCGCGCACTTCGAGAACGACACGCGCTGGGGAGCGCACACCGTCGTGCCCTCCGCGTCCCTGATCCTCGACGACCCGACCCTCCTGTTCGTGGCGGCAGGCATGGTGCCGTTCAAGCCGTACTTCCTCGGCCAGGAGAGCCCGCCCTACCCCCGCGCGGTCAGCGTGCAGAAGTGCGTGCGGACCCCCGACATCGAGGACGTCGGCAAGACCACCCGGCACGGCACCTTCTTCGAGATGTGCGGCAACTTCTCCTTCGGCGACTACTTCAAGGAGGGCGCGATCTCGCTCGCCTGGGAGCTGGTCACCAAGCCCCAGGCCGACGGCGGCTTCGGGCTCGAGGAGAGCCGGCTCTACCCGAGCGTCTACTCCGACGACCCGGAGGCCGTCGAGCTGTGGAAGAAGGTCACCGGGCTCCCCGACGAGCGCATCCTGCGGCTGGGCAAGAAGGAGAACTACTGGTCGATGGGGGTGCCCGGCCCGGGTGGCCCCTGCTCGGAGATCCTCTACGACCGCGGCAGCGAGTACGGCCCCGACTTCGAGCCCACGCTGCTCGGCCCCGACATGCCGACCAAGCTGGAGGACCGGCTCCTCGAGATCTGGAACCTGGTCTTCATGCAGGACGTGCTGAGCGCGGTCCGGGCCAAGGACGACTTCGACATCGCCGGCTCGCTGCCGAAGAAGAACATCGACACCGGCATGGGCCTCGAGCGGGTGGCCGTCCTGCTCCAGGGCGTCTCCAACATCTATGAGCTCGACGTCATGTACCCGGTGCTCACCAAGGCGGCCGAGCTCGCCGGCAAGACCTACGGCGCCGACCACGAGGACGACGTCCGCCTGCGGGTGGTGTGCGACCACATCCGCAGCACGCTGATGCTGATCGGCGACGGCGTGACGCCGGGCAACGAGGGCCGCGGCTACGTGCTGCGCCGGTTGATGCGCCGGGCGATCCGGTCGATGCGGCTGCTCGGCTACGAGGACCCGGCGCTGCCCGAGCTGCTCCCGGTCAGCCGCGACAAGATGGGTGAGACCTACGACGGGCTGATCCGCGACTGGGAGCGCATCTCCACCATCGCGTATGCCGAGGAGAGCGCCTTCCGCGAGACGCTGCGGGCCGGCACGACCATCTTCGACACGGCGGCCCGCGAGGTGAAGGCGGCCGGCCAGGTCGAGCTCTCCGGCGACCGCGCGTTCGCGCTGCACGACACCTACGGCTTCCCGATCGACCTCACCCTCGAGATGGCCGCCGAGCAGGGGCTGAGCGTCGACGAGGTCGGCTTCCGTCGGCTCATGCAGGAGCAGCGCGACCGGGCCAAGGCGGACTCGCGGGCCAAGAAGGGCGCGCAACGCGACGCCTCGGCCTACCGCGCCGTCGCGGACTCGATGGGCGCGCCGGTGGAGTTCACCGGCTACCACGAGGTGGTCAGCGACGGCTCGGTGCGCGGGCTGGTCACCGCGGACGGCGTGGTCGACAGCGTCGGCGAGGGCGACGAGGTCGAGCTGGTCCTCGACCGGACGCCGTTCTACGCCGAGGGCGGCGGGCAGCTGGCGGACCACGGGATCATCGAGCTCTCCAACGGCGCCCGGCTGCGGGTCGACGACGTGCAGACGCCGATCAACGGGCTGGTCGTGCACCAGGCGACCGTGCTCAACGGCGAGGTCACCCCGGGGCTCGAGGCGCACTCGCTGGTCGACCTCGACCGCCGGCTCGCCATCTCCAGGGCGCACACGGCGACGCACATGGTGCACAAGGCGTTCCGCGAGGCGCTGGGCGAGACCGCGACCCAGGCCGGCTCGGAGAACGCGCCGGGCCGCTTCCGGTTCGACTTCTCCGCCTCCGGCTCGGTGCCGGAGTCGGTGATGGCCGACGTCGAGGCGCGGGTCAACGACGTGATCCTCGACGACCTCGCCGTGCAGGCCGAGATCATGAGCCAGGCCGAGGCGGTGAAGTCCGGGGCGATGGCGCTGTTCGGAGAGAAGTACGGCGACCGGGTCCGGGTGGTCTCGGTCGGCGACTGGGCCCGCGAGCTGTGCGGCGGCACCCACGCGGGCAGCTCCGGCAAGCTCGGCGTGATCAAGCTGCTCGGCGAGTCGTCCATCGGCTCCGGCGTACGCCGGGTCGAGGCGCTGGTCGGTGCGGACGCCTACCGGTTCCTGGCCCGTGAGCACGTGCTGCTCGCGCAGCTCTCCGACGCGCTCAAGGCCCGGCCCGAGGAGCTGCCCGAGCGGGTCAACGACATCATCGAGAAGCTGCGGGCAGCCGAGAAGGAGCTCGAGAAGGTCCGCGTGGGCCAGCTGCTGTCCCGGGCCGGCGAGCTGGCGGCCGGTGCCGAACAGGTCGGCGGGATCGCGCTGGTCGCGACCCGTGCACCGGGCGCTGGAGGTGGCGACGTCCGGACCCTCGCGCTCGACGTGCGCGGCCGGCTCCCTGTGGGACAGCCGGCAGTGGTGGTCGTGATCGGCGATGCCGACGGCAAGGTCTCGGTCGTGGCGGCGGTCAACGACGAGGCGCGCGCCCGCGGGGTCAGTGCCAACGAGCTGGTCCGCGCCGTTGGCCCGCTGGTCGGCGGCAAGGGCGGCGGCAAGGACGACGTCGCCCAGGGTGGCGGCACCGACGCGTCCCGGATCGACGAGGCGCTCACCGTCGTACGCACCGAGGTCTCGAAGGCTTGACCACTCCGCACGCCCGAGCGATATGTCGTTCACTGCCGAGTCGGCGTTCCGGCCCGGCAGTAACGCCGCCTCGGCGGGGTGGGGCCGCGTGAGGCAGGGCGTACGGATCGGCCTCGACCCCGGCGACGTCCGGATCGGCGTGGCGCGCAGCGACCCGGCCGGGTTCCTGGCGACCCCGG
>JAWWPK010000108.1:0-9411 GCA_033854925.1 Nocardioidaceae bacterium
CGTCATCGTCGACGAGGCGCAGTCGCTGGAGCGCAACGTGCTGCTCACCGTGCTCTCCCGGATCGGCGCCGGCTCGAAGGTGGTGCTGACCCATGACGTCGCCCAGCGCGACAACCTCCGGGTGGGCCGCCACGACGGGGTGGTCGCGGTGGTCGAGAAGCTCAAGGGGCACCCCTTGTTCGCGCACGTGACGTTGACCCGCTCCGAGCGGTCGCCGATCGCAGCACTGGTCACCGAGATGCTGGAGAACGTGACGCTCTGAGCCACGAACCCGGGGCTCGTGTGGCTGGTGTGACTCCTGAGTCATCCGAACGCACAGGCTTGCGTCGTTCGGTTTGCAACCACTTCGAGTCTCGGGCAAGGTAACCGGGATTCCTCGCGCTCGGAGTCAGCACCCCTCGTCCACCGCGGAAAAGGTCCAAATTCGTGTCGTCGTCCCAGTCGCAGGCCGGTAAGCACCGCGCCTCCAGGGCTCGGCGCGCGCCCAGGGCGGCGCTCAAGACCTCGCTGACCCTGTCGTCGATGGCGGTCGTCGCGACCGGTTTCGCGGTCGGCAGCGGTGCCCTGTCGCTCAGCGCTGACGGTGGACCGGACTCCTCGACCACGACCAGCGTGGCCGACCTCGGCACGTCGGCCGCAGGCTCGTCCGCCTTCTCGGCCGGGACCAGCGCCCAGACCCAGGCCGGCCTCGCGGCTGCCGAGGCAGATCGCGTGCCGGCCCTGGTGACCCGCTCCGACAACAGGGCGAAGGCCGACCCGCTGAAGAAGGACACCCTCTCCCTGGGTGCCGGCAACACCATGTCCCGCACGGAGAACCTCGCCGACGAGGACCCGCGGGTCATCGCGCGAGCCCTCCTGTCGGCGTACGGCTGGGACGACGCGCAGTTCGGCTGCCTCGACTCGCTGTGGACGCGCGAGTCGAACTGGAACATCCACGCCGACAACCCGCACTCCTCCGCCTACGGCATCCCGCAGGCGCTGCCCGGCTCCAAGATGTCGTCGGCCGGCCCCGACTGGGCCGACAACGCCGTCACCCAGATCAAGTGGGGCCTGGGCTACATCCAGGACCGCTACGGCTCACCCTGCGCGGCCTGGGGCCACAGCCAGAGCTCCGGCTTCTACTGATCTACCCCCGCAAGTTTCGGCCCCACCCCCGTGACGACGCTCGCTGCGCTCGCGGGCTTCGCCGTCGTCACGGGCGCGAGGCCGAAACGCGGGGCGCGCTCGCTCCGCTCGCATCGCTCGCTGCGCTCGCACCCGCTTGCCGCGCGCTGCGGCGGCTAGCGCGCCTCGAACACCGTGACGTGGCCGGCGTACTCGCGCGGCCAGCCGTCCGCCGGCGGGTCCCACGCCACGCCCTCGTTGGACGACTCGAGGTAGGCGAGCGCGGCGGCCCGGTCCGGAAACGCCGCACGCGTCTCGACGTCGGTGCGCTCCACGGTCTCGAAGTGTCGGCGCAGTGACGCCTCGCCGTTCTCGCTGCTGAACGTGGTGCGCACGGCGTCGCCGCCTGCCTCGCGGCGCAGGTCCGCGGTGTGCTCGTCGCTGTTGGTGACGGCCAACAGGCGTCCACCCGGCCGGAGCACCCGGCGCAGCTCGGCGAGACCGCGGTCCAGGTCGGGGACGTGGTAGAGCATCCACATCGCCACTGCGACGTCGTAGGCGTCATCAGGGGCCAGTAAGTGCTGGACGTCCATCATCTGCGCGGCGACCCCGTGCTCCTTGGCGAGCTCGACGAACCGGTACGACTGGTCGGTCGCTAGCAGCGCGATCCCCGGGAGCTCCTCGGAAAGCCGGGCCGCGAAGACGCCGGTGCCGCAGCCGACCTCGAGGACGTCCGGCATCGCCCGATCCCGGGGAAGGGCGGCGCGCACCGCCTCGACGACGAGGTCCACCGGGTCGACGCCGGACGGTCCGGGCCGCCAGACGGCTCGGCGCGTCTCGAGGTTGGCCTCGTCGGCGTACTGTGCCCGGACCTCGTCGGGGCTGTTGCTCACGGGTGGGTCATGGATTCGACGTCGAGCGCCTCGTCGAGCTGCTGCTCGGTGAGCTCGCCGCGCTCGACGTAGCCGAGCTTGAGCACGGTCTCGCGGATCGTCGCGCCGTCCGCGAGAGCCTGCTTGGCGATCTTGGCGGCCGCTTCGTAGCCGACGTACTTGTTGAGCGGGGTGACCACAGAGGGCGAGGACTCGGCGTACTGGCGCATCCGGTCCGCGTCCGCGGTGATGCCGTCCACGCAGCGCTCGGCGAGCAGCCGGGAGCAGGCGGTGAGGAGCCGGACCGACTCGAGGACGTTGCGGGCGATCACCGGCATCGCGACGTTGAGCTCGAAGGCACCGCTGGCGCCCGCGACCGTGACCGCGGTGTCGTTGCCGATCACCTGCGCGCAGACCATGAGCGTGGCCTCAGGGAGGACCGGGTTGACCTTGCCGGGCATGATGCTCGAGCCCGGCTGCAGGTCGGGGAGGTGGATCTCGGCCAGGCCGGTGGTCGGGCCGGACGACATCCAGCGCAGGTCGTTGCAGATCTTGGTGAGGCCGACGGCGTAGGTCTTCAGTACGCCGCTCAGCTCGACCAGCGAGTCTCGGGTGCCCTGGGCCTCGAAGTGGTTGCGCGCCTCGGTGAAAGGCGTTCCCGTCGACTCCGAGAGAGCCTCGATCACGCTCACCGGGAAGCCGGCCGGGCTGTTGATGCCGGTCCCGACCGCGGTGCCACCCAAGGGAAGCTCCCGCACCCGGGGCAGGACCGACTTGAGCCGCTCGGCGGCGTAGCGAACCGTTGCGGCGTACCCGGAGAACTCCTGGCCGAGCATCACCGGGGTCGCGTCCATGAGGTGGGTGCGGCCGGACTTCACCAGGCCGGCGAACTCGGTCGCCTTGGCCTCCAGTGCGGTGGCCAGGACGTCGATCGCCGGCAACAGGTCTCCCGTCACCGCCAGCGATGCGGCGACGTGGATCGCGGTCGGGAAGACGTCGTTGGAGGACTGGGAGGCGTTGACGTGGTCGTTGGGGTGCACGTCCACGCCGGCCCGCGCCGCGAGTGACGCGATCACCTCGTTGGCGTTCATGTTGGAGCTGGTGCCCGAGCCGGTCTGGAAGACGTCGATGGGGAACGCGTCGTCGTGGTCTCCGGCGGCGACCTCTCTGGCGGCGGTCTCGATGGCCCGGGCGGGGTCGGCGTCGAGCACGCCGAGCTCGCCGTTGACCCAGGCCGCGGCCGCCTTCACCTCGCCGATGGCGCGGATCAGGGCAGGCTCGATCGGCGTACCGCTGATCGGGAAGTTCTCGACCGCCCGCTGGGTCTGGGCCCGCCACAGTGCCTCGCGAGGCACCTGGACCTCGCCCATGGAGTCGTGCTCGGTGCGGAACTCGTCTTCGGCCATGCGTCGAACGTACCCATCGGAACAGCGTTGCCGCTGGGGTCGGGACGCGTGAGGCTCGTCGCATGGACGCCCTCGCCGACTTAGTTCAGACGCGCGCCACGTAGAGCCAGTACTGCTCGTCGCGCTCCTGCAGGCGTACGTCGTGCGGCTGGGCCTCGACGTCGCCGAAGACCGAGCCCAGCGACTCCTCCAGCTCGGGCGCCTCGGCGGCCGACCACACGACCAGCGCGCCCCCGGGTCGCAGGACCCGCCGCGCGTCGGTGAGCGCGGGCGGCTCGTAGAGCGCCGCGTTGGCGGCGTGCACGAGATAGCCCGGGCCGTTGTCGACGTCCAGCAGCACCAGGTCGTACGACGCCGGGCCGGCCTCCGCGAGGGCGACCACGATGTCCGCGGCGATGACGGTCACCCGCTCGTCGGCGAGCAGCGCCGGCCCCTCCGGCACCAGGCCGGCGCGCAGCCACTCGACCAGCTCGGGCTCGATCTCGACCACCGCACACTTCTCCACCCTGGAGTCGGCGAGCACCTCGTGCATCGTGTAGCCGAGCCCGAGGCCGCCGACCACCACCGCGCGCGGCTGCTCTACCACCGCGAGCGCCGCGCGCGCCATCGCCCGCTCGCTGCTGACCTCGACGGTGTCCATCACGAACACGCCGTTGGCGCGCAGCTCCAGCGAGGCCGGCCCGCCGTCGACCGGCCGCCGCTCGCGCAGCACCAGCTCGCCGCGCTCGCTCTCGGCGCGCGCGACCTCGACGTACTCCACCTCGGGGGTCACGTGACCACCCTGTCAGGCCCCGGTCGGGTGGGTCAGCGCCGGCTCTGTCGACGTGCACGTGCCCCGGGTCGGGCCACGCCGTCGGGGCCTCGTCGGTCACCCAGGCGTACTCGGCGGACGTGGGAACAGGTTCCTGCACGGCACGGACCTGCGCTTCGGCGTACGGTCGTGGGATGAAGCGCCTCGTCGCCGTTGTGGTCGCTGTCGTCGCCGCGGTCGCGGGCGCCGTTCCGTCCGCCTCTGCGGGCAGGGGCGACGGCATCGTCTGGAGCGTCGCCGACTGGGCTGCGGGCGTGCAGATGTACACCAGCGAACCCTCCGCCACCGACCTGCACATTCACGTCAAGTTCAAGCGCGCCGGCGGCGAGGGCCTGCGCGAGGTCCGCGTCGGCGAGCGACACAAGGTCCCCGGCACGCACCAGTGGGGCCCCTACGCCTACACGTCGGCCCGGCTGGCCGTCGGGCAGCGGTTCGTCTTCACCACCGAGGCCGCGCTGCCGTGTGAGCCGGCCAGGGAGCCGCTGGGGGTCACCGTCGACATGCGCATCAGGAAGCCCGGCAAGCCCTGGAACGGCTGGCAGACCTGGATCACCGGCGACTGGTTCCTCCTGGACTGCAGCGCGCACCCGTAGCCAGTGGTCACCGCCGGAAGTTCGTCGAGTGCCCCGCACCCCGGGCACGCACCTCGCGGCGTTGCCGTCGCTCGCTGGACGACCAAGTAGAGCGTCGCTCCGGCGCCTTGCGATGCACGCACCCGGGGCACGGGTCACTCCCGACGAACCTCCGGCGGTGACCACTAGTCCGCGGAGCGCACCCGGATCCCGGCCCCGGCCAACGAGGTCAGCGGCACCGTCACCGTGCCCGACGGGTCGGTGAAGAAGTCGTTGCCCTTGTCGTCGACCACGATGAACGCCGGGAAGTCCTCGACCTCGATCTTCCACACCGCTTCCATGCCGAGCTCCTCGTACTCGACGACGGACACCGACTTGATGCAGTCCTGCGCCAGGCGGGCGGCCGGCCCGCCGATCGAGCCGAGGTAGAAGCCGCCGTGGCTGTGGCAGGCCTCGGTGACGACCTTGGACCGGTTGCCCTTGGCCAGCATCACCATCGAGCCCCCGGCGGCCTGGAACTGTGCGACGTAGGAGTCCATCCGGCCGGCCGTGGTCGGCCCGAACGACCCGGACGCGTAGCCCGCGGGAGTCTTGGCCGGGCCGGCGTAGTAGACCGCATGGTCGCGGAGGTAGGCCGGCATCGGCTCCCCGGCGTCGAGCCGCTCCTTGATCTTGGCGTGCGCGATGTCGCGGGCGACAACGAGCGGCCCGGTCAGGGAGAGGCGGGTCTTCACCGGGTACGCCGACAGCTGGGCCAGAATCTCGGCCATCGGCCGGTTGAGGTCGACCGAGACCACGCTCTGTCCATCTCCGGCGCCCGAGATGTCGTCGGCGACGACGGCGTCCGGCATGTACTGCGCCGGGTCGGTCTCGAGCTGTTCGAGGAAGACACCGTCGGCGGTGATCTTGCCGAGAGCCTGCCGGTCCGCCGAGCACGACACCGCGATCGCGACCGGGCACGAGGCGCCGTGCCGCGGGAGGCGTACGACGCGCACGTCGTGGCAGAAGTACTTGCCGCCGAACTGCGCGCCGATGCCGAAGGACTGGGTCAGCTTGAAGACCTCCTCCTCGAGCTCGAGGTCCCGGAAACCGTGCGCGCTCATCGAACCCTCGGTGGGGAGGTTGTCGAGGTAGTGCGCGGAGGCGTACTTCGCGGTCTTGAGCGCGAACTCGGCCGACGTGCCGCCGATGACCACGGCCAGGTGGTACGGCGGGCACGCGGCGGTGCCGAGCGACCGGATCTTCTCGTCGAGGTACTGCAGCATCCGGGCCGGGTTCAGGACCGCCTTCGTCTCCTGGAAGAGGAACGACTTGTTGGCCGAGCCGCCGCCCTTGGCCATGAAGAGGAACTTGTACTCCGGCTGACCGTGGTCCTCGGTCGCATAGATCTCGATCTGGGCCGGCAGGTTGGTGCCGGTGTTCTTCTCCTCCCACGTGGTCAGCGGGGCGAGCTGGGAGTAGCGCAGGTTGAGCCGCGTGTAGGCGTCGTACACCCCGCGTGAGATCGCCTCCCCGTCATCGGCACCGGTCAGCACGCCCTCGGACTTCTTGCCCATCACGATGGCGGTGCCGGTGTCCTGGCACATCGGCAGCACGCCGCCCGCGGAGATGTTGACGTTCTTGAGGAGGTCGAGCGCGACGAACCGGTCGTTCCCGGACGACTCGGGGTCGTCGATGATCCTGCGCAGCTGTGCGAGGTGCGCCGGACGCAGGTAGTGCGCGATGTCGTGCATCGCCTCAGCGGTCAGCTGCTGGATCGCCTCGGGTGTCACCTGGAGAAAGGTCCGCCCGCCCGCCTCGAACGTCGAGACGCCCTCGGTGGTGACCAGCCGGTACGGCGTGTCGTCGGGCCCGATCGGGAGGAGATCTGTGTATCGGAACTGAGGGTCGTCAGGCACGGCTCCCGAGCGTACTGGGAGCCGTGCCTAGGCTGTGACCATGGCGGGCGAGCTCGAGCGGCCGAGCGGAGGCGACCCCACCCGGCTGCGCATCTCTGACTCCGAGCGGCACCAGGTCGCCGAGATCCTCCGCGAGGCCGCGGGAGAGGGCCGCCTCGACCTGGACGAGCTCGACCAGCGGCTCGAGGCGACGTACGCCGCGCGCACGTACGCCGACCTGGTCCCGATCACGCTCGACCTCCCGGCGCACCCGCACGCGCAGCCGGTGGTGAGGCCCGCAGCGGCGTCACCGCAGGTGGTGCCGGGCGCCGACAAGGAGAGCCACCTCGCGATCCTGAGCGGGCTGAGTCGCAAGGGTGTCTGGGTGGTGCCCAGGCGCATGACGATCTTGTGCATGATGGGCGGTGCCGAGCTCGACCTGCGCCAGGCGAAGTTCGCGGCCCAGGAGGTCGTGATCACCATCAACGCCATCATGGGCGGCGCCCAGGTCATCGTGGGCCCGTCCACCCGGGTGCAGATGGAGGGCACCGGGATCATGGGCGGCTACTCCGGTCCGTCGGGCCTGGTGGACGCCACCCTCGACGAGAGCTCACCGGTGGTGCGGATCAAGGGCGTCGCCATCTGGGGCGGCGTCAGCGTGGAGCGCAAGCACCTGTAGACCCGCGCTCGAGCATCGGTCACGGATGTGGCGGGGGCGCGGTGCTGCCGCGCTCCAGGAGGGTGGTCGGCAGGATCACCTGGTCGGGATGCCAGCCGGCTTCGGTGGCCGAGGCCGCGAGGGCGTCGAGCACCTGTTGGGCGGCCATCCGGCCCTGCTCGAGTACGGGCTGCGCGACGGTCGTCAAGTCGAAGAAGCCGGCCAGCTCGTGGTCGTCGATGCCGACGACCGACACGTCCTCGGGGACCCGGAGCTTGAGCTCCCGGGCGGCGCGGAGCACCCCGATCGCCATCTCGTCGGACGCGGCGAAGATCGCGGTCGGGCGGTCGGGGCGGACCAGCAGCTGCCTGCCGGCGTCGGTCCCGCCGGCCAGGGTGAACGCTCCGTCGACCTGGAGGCTGAGGTCCTGTGGCAGCCCCGCGTCGTCCAGCGACCCCCGGTAGCCGGCCAGCCGTGCCGTCGGAGCGGTGAAGTCGAGCACGCCCGGACCACCGACATAGCCGATCCGCCGGTGGCCCAGCCCGATCAGGTGCTCGGTCGCCGTACGCGCGGTCAGCTCGTCGTCGATGCGGACCGTGGCCCAGCCCGGGACGTCGGCCCCGACGAAGGTGACCGGCCGGTCGAGGGCCGCGAGGCGGGCCAGCTCGACGGCAGTGGGCTGCAGGCTGAGCACGAGCACGGCGTCGACCCGCTTGGTCAATCGTCCGCCCTCGAAGACGCGGTGCCGGGCCGCCGCCGATCCGGCCAGGTTGTAGAGGAGGAGGTCGTAGCCGCCCTCCCTCAGCACCTCCTCGGCGCCCTGGACCACCGAGGCGAAGAACCATCGGGTGACGTGGGGGACGACGACGGCGACCGTGCGGGTCTGGCCGCTCGCGAGCCCGGCCGCGCTCGGCGACGGGACGTAGCCCAGCTCGAGCGCCGCCTGCTGGACCCGCTCCCGGGTCGCGTCCGAGACCCCGGGAAGCCCCCTGAGGGCCCGGGAGACGGTCGCGGTGGACATCTCGAGCTCGCGGGCCACATCCTTGATGCCGGTCATTGTGGGAGCGCTCCCGCAATGTGGGCTAGGTTGGCGTGGTGCCCAGCAGCCTGCCCGATCGAGCGACCCTCGCCTACGGAGTCGCCACGGCGTCCTACCAGATCGAGGGCGCGGTGGCCGAGGACGGCCGCGGCCCGTCGATCTGGGACACCTTCACGGCCCGTCCCGGGACCGTGCGCGACGGACGGGACGGCTCGGTGGCGTGCGACTCCTACCACCGTTACGAGGAGGACCTGGACCTCGTGGCCGGCCTGGGAGTGGGGTGGTACCGCTTCTCGATCGCCTGGCCGCGGATCGTGCCCGAGGGGGTCGGCCGGGTCGAGAGCCGCGGACTGGACTACTACGACCGCCTGGTCGACGCCGCCCTGGCGCGTGGGGTCGCGCCGACCGCCACCCTCTACCACTGGGACCTGCCGCAGCCGCTCGAGGACCGCGACGGCTGGCTGAACCGCGACACCGCCGAGGCGTTCGCGGACTACGCGGCCGTCGCGCACGACCGGCTCGGGGACCGCATAGGCGTCTGGGCCACCCACAACGAGCCCTGGTGCGCGGCATACCTGGGCTACGCCGCCGGGGTGCACGCCCCGGGCCGGCGCGAGGGCGGCGCCGCCCACCGGGCGGCGCACCACCTGCTGCTCGGTCACGGTCTGGCCGCCGCGCGGCTGCACGAGGCCGGCGCCACCGACGTCGGCATCGTGCTCAACTTGGCGCCGTTCTGGCCCGAGGACCCCGACGATCCCGAGGTGGTCGCCGCCACCGACGACCTCGACGCCCTCCGCAACCGGGTGTGGCTCGGCCCGCTGGTCGACGGCCGGTACGACGACGGGCTGCTCGCCGTGGCGCCCGAGCTGGCCGACCCCGCAGTGGTGCGGGACGGCGACCTCGACACGGTCCGCGGCTCGGCCGACTGGCTGGGCGTGAACTACTACACGCCGTTCCGCACCGCGGCCCCCGACCCGTCCGCGGAGCCGCATCCCGAGGCCGAGGCCTATCCGGGGGCCCGACCCGTCTCGTTCGTGGTCCGTGAGCCCCGCACCGACATCGGCTGGGAGGT
>JAWWPK010000109.1:0-8514 GCA_033854925.1 Nocardioidaceae bacterium
CCGGCTCAGACTAGAACACGTTTCAGTTCTGGGGGAGGGCTGCTCGCGGGCAGTGTGGCGGGGTCCGCGACAATGCCTGCGTGGCCGCCCTCGACCAGATCAGCTGGGTCGTGGTCGGGTACGCCGCGCTGATCGCGCTGCTCGCCGGGTGGTCGGCGTACCGCTGCCGTGAGCGGCCGCCGTGGCTCGACTCGATGGCATGGCTGCTCGAGGCGCTGCTAGCGCTCCGAGCGGTGGCCGGTTTCGGCGTGCTGGTGTCGGGGCGCAAGCCGGACGAGATCAGCACCCAGGTCGGCTACCTGATCGCCTCGGTGTGCATCCTGCCGCTGGCGCTGCGCTCGGTGGAGGACGACCGCGGCGCCTGGTCGCTCGGTGTGGTCGGCGTGGCCGCGGTGACGGTGGCGGTGGTCAGCGTGCGGATCGTGATGACGCTGTGACCCGGCTCGAAGATCGGGAGGCTGAACCCGCACCGGTCTCGCGCTCCGGTGCGCACCAGGTGCTCCTGCTCGTCTACGCCCTGTTCACGCTGGCCGCCGGTGCCCGGTCGCTGGTCCAGCTCGCGACCAAGGCCGACGAGGCGCCCTTCGCCTACTCCCTTTCGCTGCTCGCCGCCGTGACCTACGCGCTCGGCTGGCTGGCGATCCGACGGGCGGCCGAGGGCCGGACCGCCTTCGCGTCGCGGATGCTGTGGGTCGAGCTGGCCGGCGTCCTCGCCGTCGGCACCCTCAGCGTGGTCGAGGGGGGCTGGTTCCCCGACGCCACAGTGTGGTCGGACTACGGCGTCGGCTACGGCTTCGTGCCCGCGGTCCTCCCGGTCGCCGGCCTGCTCTGGCTGCGCGCCCAGGACCCGGCGCGCGCGGGCCGAGGTGCCGTGACGGCGTTCCGGGTCGTGGCGTTCGCCGAGGCACTGAGCTGGCTGGGGCTGCTGACCGGCATGTTCTTCAAGTACGTCGTCGACGCGGGCGAGCAGGGCGTGCACGTGTTCGGGCCGGTCCACGGCACCGTCTTCCTCACCTACCTGGTGGTCACCCTGCTGACCTGGCGCTCGCAGCGCTGGTCGCTCGCGACCGGGCTGCTCGCGCTGGCCGCGTCGGTCCCTCCGTTCTGCACCGTGGTCTTCGAGGAGTGGGCGCGGCGGACCGGACGTCTCGACCCGGGCACGTGACGCAGCGTGCACCTGTCCGCTGACGAGCTCGGCCGCCTCGTGCGGAGGCTCCGCGCGGCCGGGTGCGTCTTCGCCGAGGACGAGGCGGCGCTGCTCGCCGAGGCGGCGACGTCCGCCGAAGACCTGGAGGCACTGACGGATCGACGCGCGGCCGGCGAGCCGCTGGAGCAGCTGCTCGGCTGGGTGGAGTTCTGCGGGCTGCGGCTGGCGGTGGCGCCGGGCGTGTTCGTGCCGCGACAGCGCACCGCACTGCTCGTCGACGAGGTGGCGGCGTTGGTCCGGCCCGGCTCGGTCGTGGTCGACCTGGGCTGCGGCGTGGGAGCGATCGCCGCGGCCGTCCTCGCCCGGGTCCCCGGCGTCGAGGTGTACGCCGTCGACGTGGACCCAGCGGCGGTGGCCTGTGCCCGGCGCAACCTGCCGCCGGAGCGGGTCTTCGAGGGGGACCTCTACGACGGCCTGCCGCCCCGCCTGCGCGGCGGCGTGGACGTGGTCGCGGCCAACGCGCCGTACGTCCCCACCGAGGCGATCGCGCTGATGCCGCGCGAGGCCCGCGACCACGAGCACCGGGTCGCCCTGGACGGCGGTCCCGACGGGCTCACGATCCAGCGCCGGGTCATCGCGGAGGCCCCGGCCTGGCTGCGGCCCGGCGGTCACGTGCTGGTGGAGACCGGCCGGAGCCAGCTCGACGGCACAGCTGCTGCCCTCCGGACGGCGAAGCTCACGCTCGCGGTGGCCTCCGACGACGAGTCCGGAGGCCTGGTCGCCCGCGGGACGAACTACCCCAACGGCGGTATGGAAAGCCCTACGCAGCGCGATCTAGACTGATCGACGCACCGAGAGAAGTCTCTCGGTCGGCGACGGCTCCCATCCCCATGTTCGCCGCAGCCCCGGTGGGGGGTGGCTGCGTTCGGGGGCCGTCGCCCTTTCCATGTCGTGAATCAGCCCAGGCTGACCGTGCCCCTGACCCGCATGGTGTCCTCGGAGAAGCCGGGGCCGGAGCCGTTCTTCTCCTGGGTGTAGGTCGTCACCCGCAGCACGCCCGCGCCTGCAGGCAGGCAGTTGCTGGGCACGTCGACGCGGACGGTGCCGGTGCGCCGCGACGTCGTGACATCCGTGAGGCAGAGGGTGCCGCCCAGGTAGGCGCTGCCGTTCTTGTGCTGCGGGTTGGCGATCACGTCGAGGGTGAACCCGTCGCGGCCGGTCTTCTGGAGCTGTGCCTGGACCACCTGGTCGAACGTCTGGGTGCCGGTGATCCGGGCGATCCGGAACGACAGCCGGACGCCATCGCCGGTCCGGGTCACCGTGAACCGCTTCAGGTCGATGGTCTTGCGTTGCGCGGTGCTCGGCTTGGTCCCGCCGCCGTCGAACACGTTGACGTCGCCGGAAGGATCGGCCTGGTCGACGACTGCACTCGAGCGGGCGTGCGCGGGCGAGGTGGCGAGCACCGTCACGGCGAGAGCAACGGCGGTGGTCCTGAGCAGCACAACGGGATCGTCGCACCTCGGCTCCGCCCGATCATGCAAGCGCGTCGGCGAGCACCGCGGCCAGCGGCGCCGGCACCGCGTCGTCCCCGAGCGCCTCGACCAGCAGCCGGCCGTAGCGCACCTTGCGTCCGGACCCGGCGCCGAGGAACCGGTGCAGCTGGTCCTCGGTACGCCGCCCACGCTGGGCGGGCTGCTGCTGGAGCACCCGGAACGAGTCGAGCTCACGCTCTCCTTCGACCACCGCGAGCATCCGCTCCACGCCGAGGGCCCGGATCAGCTCGTCCTCCAGGTCGCGCTCGCAGCAGTGGAACCCGAGCGCCGCCATTCCCGCGCGGCCGGGTCCCGGGTCGAGGCCGCCACGCTCGAGGCCGCCACGGACGAACCGCTCCTCCCCCGCGTCGTACAGCCCGGTGAGGCGCAGCCCCCGACCGGGAGGGCCGAGCTCGGCGACGTACCGCGCGGTGTTGGTGGCCCCACCCATCGCGACCACGTCCACGCCCCGCTCGGCCAGCCCCACCCCGCGCTTGTCCGCCAGCGCCCGCACCGCCTCGCGGTCGCTCTCCCCCTCCACGAGCACCGCCACACGCACCGGGCCACCCTAGGTCGCACCAGTAGTTCGAACCGGGACGCAACCACCGCTCATCGAGCTTGTCGAGATGTCCGCAGTGTCGGCACCAGCGCAGGCTGCGGAGGTCTCGACAAGCTCGACCAGCGGTGGGCCAGTTCCAGCGAAGCCTTCAGTCAGCGATGAAGTCACTGATCAGCTCGTTCACCACGTCCGGCTGCTCCAGCTGCAGGAAGTGCCCGGCGCCCGCGACCAGCTCGAAGGTCGCGGTGTCCGGCAGGTTCGCGGCCGCGTGCTCGGCGTAGGCCGCCTGCAGGCAGCCGTCGTCGGCGCCGTGCAGGCAGAGCTGCGGCACGGTCGGGATGCCGTTCAGGGTCTTGGCCCAGGCCCGGTACGCCGCAGGGACCGCCCATGGCGCGCGGATCGCGCGGTAGTAGCCCACCGCCGCCGACACGTGGGCCCGGGTCGGCCAGGCGGCGTGGACCAGCGCGACGTCCTCGGCGGCGTCGTACCCCGGCGACCAGTCCCGCCACAGCCGCGGCAGCCAGCGGTCGACGGTGCGTTCGGGGAGCAGGGGCAGCTGGTTGAACATCGCGTACCAGCTCAGCCGCAGCTGCCGCGGCAATCGCCGGACCGGCGCGCCCTGCATCGCCCCCAGAGGCGGGACCGCGAGGGTCACGATGCGCTGGTACGGCGAGTCGGGGTGCGCCCCGAGCGCGTTGGCCGTGATCGCGCCCCAGTCGTGGCCGACCAGCACGGTCCGGTCGTCGCCACCGAGCGCCCTGTGCAGCGCGACGGCGTCGGCCATCAGCGCGCCGACGTGGTAGCCGTCGCTGGCCAGCCCGCTTGGCGCGTAGCCGCGGAGGAACGGCGCCACCACCCGCCGGCCGCGGGCGCCGAGGTGCGGGCCGAGGTGACGCCAGGTCCACGCCGTGTCCGGGAACCCGTGCAGGGCCACCACGAGCGGGCCGTCTGCCGGACCCCAGGCGAGGCACGAGAGCTCGACGGTCGGCAGCTGGACCCGGACGACCTCGGGCTCACTCCTCGGCACGGCGGACACGCTAGTGGCGCTGTCTCTAAGGTGTCGGCCATGGTGGAGAGCGGCGGGCTGCGCGGGCAGCTCGGGAACGCGCGGGTGATCGCGCGGTCGGGACTGCTCGGACCGCTCCGGCCGGACAAGTACCTCAAGATGGCCGGCGCGATCCGCCGCCAGGGACTGTCCGCGATGGCCGGCGCCAGCCTCGCGGCCGCTCGCCGCCCCGAGGGGCTGGCCCTCGTCGACGAGCGCGGCGCGATGACCTGGGGCGAGCTCGAGGCGCGCACCGATGCGCTCGCCGCCGCGCTGTCGGCCCACCTCGACGAGCAGCGAGTCGACGGGAGCAACGCACGCATCGGGCTGTTGGCCCGCAACCACCGAGGCTTCGTCGAGTCGCTGGTGGCGACCGGCAAGCTCGGCGCCGACCTGGTGCTGCTCAACACCGCCTTCTCCGGGCCACAGCTCGCCGAGCTGCTCGGCCGGGAGCGCGTCGACGTGCTCGTCTACGACCAGGAGTACGCCGCGGCGCTGGCCGAGCTGCCGGATGTCGCGGCCGGCGGCCCAATGCACGTCATCGCGTGGGAGGACGAGCCGGCCAAGGGGCTGACTCTGGACGGGCTGATCGCCGACCACCTCGGCCGCCGGCCGCCAGCCCCCACCGGCAGCCCGCACGTGGTGCTGCTGACCAGCGGCACCACGGGGGCGCCGAAGGGCGCGAAGCGCGGCACCGGCGGCGGCGCCGGCGACCTGGTCGCGATCATCGAGCGGGTGCCGTGGCGGGCCGAGGACACCGTGGTGGTGGCGGCCCCGATGTTCCACGCGTGGGGGTTCGGCTGCCTGGTCCTGGCCGCGACGATGGCCAACACCGTGGTGATGCGCCGGCACTTCGACCCCGAGGAGACCCTCGCGATGGCGGCCCGACACCGCGCCGACGGGATGGCCGTCGTCCCGGTGATGCTCGAGCGGATCGTGGACCTGCCCCCGATGGTGCGCCGCCGCTACCCCCTCCCCGCGCTGCGCTTCGTGACGGCGAGCGGGTCGGCGATGGAGCCGACGGCCCTCATCGAGTTCATGGACGCCTTCGGTGACGTGGTCTACAGCAACTACAACGCCACCGAGGCGGGGATGATCGCCACCGCGACGCCCGAGGATCTGCGCCACGACCCACGCTCGGCGGGCCGGCCCGTGCGGGGCTGCCGGCTCCGCATCCTCGACGAGGACGGCACCCAGCTGCCGACCGGAGAGGTGGGCCAGATCGCGGTGCTCAACACCACGCCGTTCGAGGGCTACACACATGGTGACGGCAAGGACCACCAGGACGGCTACATGCTCACCGGCGACCTCGGCCGGCTCGACGCCGAGGGCCGGCTCAACGTCGAGGGCCGGGTCGACGACATGATCATCAGCGGCGGCGAGAACGTCTACCCGGCCGAGGTCGAGGCCGTCCTCGGCCAGCACCGCGACGTCGTCGAGGCCGCCGTGGTCGGCGTACCGGACGAGTCGTTCGGCCAGCGCCTGCTCGGGTACGTCGTGCTCAGGCCGGGAGCGACGACCAACGCCCAGCAGCTGCGGACCCACGTGCGCGACCAGCTCGCCAACTACAAGGTGCCGCGCGACATCGTCGTCCTCGACGAGCTGCCGCGGAACGCCTCGGGCAAGGTCATGAAGAGGCAGCTGCCCGGTGCCTCCCCCACATGACTGAGCCCCTGGTGGTGGTTGTCGGCGGCGCCAACGTCGACGTCAAGGCGCGCACCACCCACGCCCTGGTGTCCGCCACGAGCAACCCCGGCACCGTCGTGCGCACGCCGGGCGGTGTCGGCCGCAACGTCGCCGAGAACCTCGCGCGGCTCGGCAGCCGGGTCGCGCTGCTGTCGACGGTCGGGTCCGACCCGGACGGCGACTGGCTGGTGGAGGAGACCGCTGCGGCCGGGGTCGATGTCTCGCCGGTGCTGCGCGGCGGGCGGACCGGGCGGTACGTCGCGGTGCTGGACGCGGACGGCGGCCTCGTCGTCGGCGTCTCGGACATGGCGGCCACCGACGCGTTGGGGCCGGACGTCCTCGACGTCGACCTGATCCGGTCGGCGGACCTGGTGGTGGTCGACGGAAACCTCCCGGCTACCACCGTCGACGCGGTGCTAACGCTCGGCGTCCGGGTCGTCATCGACCCGGTGAGTGTCGCCAAGGCGCGACGGATCTCCCCGCTGCTGACCCGGACAAGGCCGGTCTACGCGATCACGCCCAACGAGGACGAGCTCGCAGCCCTGGGCTCCGTCGCGGAGCTCCACGCCCGCGGCGTCGAGGTGGTGTGGGTACGCCGCGGCCCGGCCGGCTCGCTGCTCAGCACCTGCGACGGCGAGACCAGTCTCGAGGCGCCGCAGGCCACGCCGATCGACGTGACCGGTGCGGGCGACGCGATGCTCGCGGCGTTCTGCCACCGCCTGCTCTCCGGGTTCTCGCTGACCGACGCGGCGGCCTACGGCCACGAGGCGGCCGCGCTCACCGTGGCCAGCCCGCACACGGTCCGCCCCGACCTGGGCGAGAGGATGGGGCGATGACCAGCGTCCAGCTCACCGACGAGGTCGCCGAAGCGGTGACCACCGGCCGGCCGGTGGTCGCGCTGGAGAGCACGATCATCAGCCACGGCATGCCCTACCCGCAGAACGTCGCGATGGCGACCGAGGTCGAGGGCATCGTCCGCGAGCACGGTGCGGTGCCGGCGACCATCGCGGTGCTGGGCGGCGTGCCCAAGATCGGACTGTCGCCCGAGGACCTGGAGCTGCTGGCCAGCGACCCGTCGGTGGCGAAGGCCAGCGTCCGCGACCTGCCGACGATCATCGCCCGCAAGGGACACGGTGCCACGACCGTCGCGGCGACGATGCGGCTCGCGTCGCTGGCCGGGATCCGGGTCTTCGTGACCGGCGGCCTCGGCGGCGTGCACCGCGGTGCCGCGACGTCGTTCGACGTCAGCGCCGACCTCACCGAGCTGTCGACGACGCCGGTGTGCGTGGTCTGCGCGGGAGTGAAGAGCATCCTCGACATCGGCCTCACCCTGGAGAAGCTGGAGACCCTCGGGGTGCCCGTCCTGGTGGACGGCAGTGACGAGTTCCCGTCCTTCTACTCGCGCAGCAGCGGCTTCGCGGCGCCACTGCGCGCCGACGGCCCGGACGAGATCGCCCGCGCGATGGACGCGGCCTGGTCTCTGGGGCTCACCAGCGGCCTCGTCGTGGCGCACCCGATCCCCGTCGCCGACGAGCTCCCGGGGTCGGAGATGGACCCGGTGATCGCCGAGGCCCTCGGCGACCTCGACGCCCGCGGCATCGGCGGCCGGGACGCGACGCCGTACCTCCTCGGCCGGATCGTCGAGCTCACCGACGGCCGCAGCCTCACCGCCAACATCGCCCTGGTCCGGGAGAACGCCCGGGTGGGGGCAGAGATCGCGGTGCGGTACGCCGCGCGCTAGGGCGTGCCCTACCGCGCCGGGTTGCCCTTGACCCGGGCACCGGCCAGGACGTCGCGCGTGACCACCGAGCCGGCTCCGACCACCGCCTCGGCACCGACCACGATGCCGGGGAGCAGTTGCACGCCGCTTCCGATGTGGCAGCCTCGGCGCAGCACGGCGGGGCGGGCCTCGTAGGTCTCGCCCTCCCGCAGCATCAGTCCGCTGAGGACGACCACGGACGGCCCGAGGAAAGCATCGTCCTCGATCACGATGCCGACGCCCAGGACACAGTACGACTGGGTGCGGACTCCATCCCCCAGCCTGCAGTCGCGGCCGATCGTCGTCGCGTGGCCGATGCTCACGCGTGCGCCGAGAACCGCGCCCTCTCGCACCAGCGCATGGTCGCCGATGAAGACGTCGCGGCCCGTGGTCACGTTCGTGCAGACCACGGCGAGGCTGCCGACGACGGTGCCCTCACCCAAGACGGTGGGCGCGACTGCCGGCAAGGGGCTGATCGAGTCGCGTCCGGGCCGGGTCAGCTTGCCGAGGACGGCGCCGTCCTCGACGTGGCTGCCGGGGCCGATCCGGACGCCGGAGTGCACGACCACGTTCGCGCCCAGGTGCACGTCATCGGCGATCTCGACGTCGTCACCGACCCAGAGATTGGGCGCCCGGTCGTCCGGCCGCAGGTCGCTCATCCGGCCTCGCTGTTGCGCTGCGCTCGCCGGGCGGCCCGGCGCTGTTGGCGCTCCCTGTCGGCCCGTTCGAGGTCCGCCGCGCGTGCCTCCGCAGCGAGGGCGCGAGCCGTCAGCTCATCGATCTGCC
>JAWWPK010000110.1:0-4375 GCA_033854925.1 Nocardioidaceae bacterium
GCACCGTCGCCGAGGTGCGCGCCCAGATGGAGGACCTAGGCCCGTGGGACGGCGACCGCGCCGCCTTCGATGCGGTGGTCTCGTCAGGCTCGACCGGCGGCGGTTCCGACGGGCTCGTGCTCGCCACCTGGAAGCAGTCGCTCGACAACGGCTCGATGCAGGACGGTGACGACAACCTGCGCGCCACCGCCCGCAACGCGGTCGCCCGGGTCAGCCAGTCGGTCTTCGACGCCTGCGGCCCGACGGTCACGGTGACCGGTGACCGGGGCGAGTGGACGCTGCCCGCCGAGGTCGCCGACGTCCCCGACGGGGTCGTCTGGGTGCCGGCCAACAACGCCGGCAACGGCGTGCTCGCCGACCTCGCCTCGCCCGGCAGCCGGGTCACCGTGAAGGGAGCGCAGCCATGAGCCCCGCGCAGATCACGCCGCTCGCCCTGGAGCAGTTCGGCCACGACCCGTGGTGGCTCATCCTGATCAAGGCGGTCCTGGTCTTCGTGATCCTGGTGCTGCTCACGCTGTTCAACATCTGGTTCGAGCGGCGCGTGGTGGCCCGGATGCAGCACCGCATCGGCCCCAACGTGCACGGCCCGTTCGGCCTGCTCCAGTCGCTGGCCGACGGCGTGAAGCTGGCGCTCAAGGAGGACCTCATCCCCAAGGCCGCCGACAAGGTGGTCTTCCTCCTGGCGCCGATCATGGCGACCGTGCCGGCGTTCGTGACGTTCTCGGTCATCCCGTTCGGGCCCGTGGTCGACGTGCCGTTCTCCGACCGCACCACCCCGCTGCAGCTCACCGACATGCCGGTGGCCGTGCTGTTCGTGATGGCGATCGCCTCGATCGGCATCTACGGCATCGTGCTCGGCGGCTGGGCCAGCGGCTCGACGTACGCCCTGCTCGGTGGTCTCCGCTCGAGCGCCCAGATGATCTCCTACGAGGTCGCCATGGGCCTGGCGCTGGTCGCGGTGTTCCTGTACGCCGGGTCGCTCTCCACCTCGGAGATCGTCGCGGCCCAGGGCAAGTTCTGGTACGGCCTGATCCTGGCGCCGTCGTTCGTCATCTACGTGATCTCGATGATCGGTGAGACCAACCGCGCGCCGTTCGACCTCCCCGAGGCCGAGGGCGAGCTGGTCGGCGGCTTCCACACCGAGTACAGCTCGCTGAAGTTCGCGCTGTTCTTCCTGGCCGAGTACATCAACATGGCCACGGTCTCGGCGCTGGCGACGACGCTGTTCCTCGGCGGCTGGCACGCGCCGTTCTGGATCGACCACCTCTACGCCGGCTTCAACCAGGGCTACTGGCCGGTGCTGTGGTTCTTCGGCAAGGTGCTCGCCTTCATCTTCTTCTTCATCTGGCTGCGCGGCACGCTGCCTCGCCTGCGCTACGACCAGTTCATGGCCCTCGGCTGGAAGTGGCTCATCCCCGCGTCGCTGCTGTGGATCGTGGCCGTCGCCACGATCCGCGCGATCTCGCTCGACGGCGGCATCGACCGCCAGTACCTCGTGATGGGCTTCGGCGCCATCCTGGTGCTGCTGCTCGGCCTGACCTTCTGGCCCGGCGGCGACGCCGAGGAGGAGGCCGAGGGCGCCCCCACCGGCCGCGCCGCTGGTGGGTTCCCGACCCCCCCGCTGCCCGACGGCGGCGCCGTCCAGGGCGCGGCCCAGCCGCTGACCTTCCACCCCCCGACCACCACCGTGCCCGCCGGCACCGAGGAGTAGTCGCCCATGCCGACGCTCAAGGAACAGTTCTGGGACCCGGTCGCCGGGTTCGGGGTCACCTTCCGGACCATGTTCAAGAAGGTGGTCACCGAGCAGTACCCCTTCGAGAAGCTGCCGACCGCGCCGCGGTTCCACGGCCGGCACCAGCTCAACCGCTGGCCCGACGGCCTGGAGAAGTGCATCGGCTGCGAGCTGTGCGCCTGGGCCTGCCCGGCCGACGCGATCTACGTCGAGGGCGCGTCCAACACCGAGGACGAGCGGTTCAGCCCGGGGGAGCGCTACGGCAGCGTCTACCAGATCAACTACTTGCGCTGCATCCTCTGCGGCCTGTGCATCGAGGCCTGCCCGACCCGGGCGCTCACCATGACCAACGAGTACGAGCTGGCCGACGACAACCGCGCCGACCTCATCTACACCAAGCACGAGCTGCTGGCCCCGCTGCTGCCGGGCATGGAGCAGCCGCCGCACCCGATGCGGCTCGGTGACGACGAGGGCGACTACTACAGGGGTGCCTTCAAGCCCCGGCAGCCCGACGGGGACGCGCCGGAGTTCGACCTCGCCGAGTCCGCGCTGCGGGACCTGGCCGCCGGTGAGGAGCTCGAAACGTGATCGCCTTCTACGTCCTCGCGCCGATCATGGTGCTGGCCGCGCTCGGGATCCTTTTCGTTCGCAAGGCTGTGCACGCCGCGCTGCTGCTGGCGGTCGTGATGATCTCGCTGGCGATCCTCTACGCGGCCCTCGATGCGCCGTTCCTCTTCGCGGTGCAGATCATCGTCTACACGGGCGCGATCCTGATGCTGTTCCTCTTCGTGCTGATGCTGGTCGGCGTCGACGCCTCCGACTCGGTGGTCGAGACGATCCGGGGCCAGCGGCTGTTCGCGATCCTGGGCGGGCTGATCCTCGGCGTGACCCTCGTGCTCGGCGTCGGCCAGCTGTCGCTCGGCACCGTGGTCGGCCTCGAGGAGGCCAACAAGGGCGGCAACATCCAGGCGCTCGCGAACATCCTGTTCTCCCGCTACGTCTTCGCCTTCGAGGTCACCTCCGCGCTGCTGATCACTGCTGCCGTGGGCGCGATGGTGCTCGCGCATCGCGAGCGGCTCACCCCGAAGCCGAGCCAGGCGGACCTGGCGGCCGAGCGGGTCCGCGCGTACGGCGAGACCGGGCTGCACCTCGGCCCGCTGCCTCCGCCCGGCGTCTTCGCCCGCCACAACGCGGTGGGCACGCCGGCGCTGCTGCCCGACGGCAGCGTCGCCGAGGCCTCGCTGTCCCGGGTGCTGTCGGCTCGGGGCACTCCCGTCCCCGCCCCGCGCGACGTCGAAGCGGTGCACCGCTCGGTCGAGTACGCCCCGGACGCGGCCGACGACCAGGACCCGCACACCAAGATCCAGCCCGGAGGTGCTCCCTGATGCACAGCGTGACGCCGTTCATCGTCCTCTCATCGATCCTGTTCACCATCGGCACGGTCGGGGTGCTCACCCGGCGCAACGCCATCGTGGTGTTCATGTGCATCGAGCTGATGCTCAACGCCAGCAACCTCGCCCTGGTGGCCTTCGCGAAGCAGCATGGCAACCTCGACGGGCAGGTGGCGGCGTTCTTCGTCATGGTCGTCGCCGCCGCCGAGGTCGTGGTCGGCCTCGCGATCATCATGACCATCTTCCGCACCCGCCGCTCGGCCTCGGTCGACGACGCCAGCCTGCTCAAGTACTGACCCGGACAGGACAGACACCTCGATGTTCTTGATGAATGAAGGAGCCATCCCGGTCGTCGACCCGACGACCGCGGACGGCGTCTTCACCCTGGCCTGGCTGGTCATCGCACTCCCGCTGGCGAGCGCGGCGATCCTGCTGATCGGAGGTGCCATCGCGCCGAAGACGTTCGCGGCGTTCGGCCACGTCCTCGGCGCCGTGGTGCCCATCGGGTCGTTCGCCATCAGCCTCGCGATGTTCCTCGCGCTGCTGGGCCGCAACGACGGTGACCGCCAGGTCACCCAGCACCTCTACGACTGGATCGACGTGGGCGGGCTGCACGTCGGCATGGACCTGCTCTACGACCCGCTCACCGCGCTGTTCCTGTTACTTATCACCGGGGTCGGCTCGCTGATCCACATCTACTCGATCGGCTACATGGAGCACGACCCGCGGCGGGTCCGGTTCTTCGGCTACATGAACCTGTTCGTGGCGGCGATGCTCACCCTGGTGCTGGCCGAGAACTACCTCGTGCTGTTCCTCGGGTGGGAGGGGGTCGGCCTCGCGTCGTACCTCCTGATCGGCTTCTGGCAGCACAAGCACTCCGCGGCCGCGGCGGCCAAGAAGGCCTTCGTGATCAACCGGGTCGGCGACATGGGCCTCTCGGTCGCGATCATGCTGGCCTTCACGACCTGGGGCACGACCAGCTTCACGGCGATCAGCGCGAACGCCACCGGCGCCGGCGAGAAGACCATGACCGCGCTCGGCCTGCTCCTGCTGCTCGGTGCCTGCGGCAAGTCGGCGCAGGTCCCGCTGCAGGCCTGGCTGCTCGACGCGATGGAGGGCCCGACACCGGTCTCCGCCCTCATCCACGCCGCAACCATGGTGACCGCGGGCGTCTACCTGATCACCCGCTCCAACTTCGTCTTCGAGCGCGCGCCGAACGCCCAGACCGTCGTGGTGATCGTCGCGACCGTGA
>JAWWPK010000111.1:0-12675 GCA_033854925.1 Nocardioidaceae bacterium
GTCGGGCGCGCAGGAGGTCGTCGTCCTCCCCAACGACAACGACTCGGTGCGGGCGGCCCAGGTAGCGGCCAGCACCGCCGAGAAGGACCACGACATGCGGGTCGCCGTGATCCCGACCACCGCTCAGGTCCAGGGGCTGGCGGCGCTGGCCGTCCACGAGCCCGGCCGCACCTTCGACCAGGACGTCCTGGAGATGACCGCCACCGCCCGGCACGCCCGCCAGGGGGCGGTCACCATCGCTGCGAGGCAGGCGATCACCATGGCCGGGCCGTGCGAGCCAGGCGACGTGCTCGGCGCGATCGCCGGCGACTTCGTGGTCGTCGGCCACGACCTCACCGAGGTCGCCGAGGACGTGCTGGGCCGGCTGCTCGGCGGCGGCGGCGAGATGGTCACCCTCGTCTCCGGCGCGGACGACGCGGACGGCGCGCTCGCCAAGACCTGCGCCGGATGGCTCGAGGAGGAGCACCCCACTGTCGACGTCGTGGTGTACGACGGAGGCCAGGAGCGCTACCCGCTCCTCGTCGCCGTCGAATAGGACACCCAGCATGATCACCCTCGACTCACCCGTCGAGTCGGTCCTTGGCGTGGCGAAGGGCAAGAAGGCCCAGTCGAGGCACGAGGGGATCACCGAGCGGCTCGGGCTGCGGACGGTGGGCGACCTGCTGCGGCACTTCCCGCGTCGCTACCTCGAGACCGGGTCGCTCTCCGCGCTCGACGAGCTCCAGGAGGGGCAGCTGCTCACCGTGGTGGGGGAGATCTCGAGCTCGCAGAGCCGGACCTACCGCGACCGCCGCAGCGGCCGCCCTGCCTACCGGCAGGAGGTCGTGCTGCGTACTGAGGGCCCGTCCCTGCAGATGACCTTCTTCGCCCAGCAGGCCCACATCGGCAGGTACAACGAGCAGCGCTTCAGTCCCGGCCGGCGCGGCATCTTCATGGGCAAGATCGGCACGTTCCGCGGCGAGTGGCAGCTGACCAATCCCCAGATGGTGCTCTTCGGCGCCGACGGAGAGGCGACGGAGGACCTGGCGGCGCTGTCCCTGGAGACGATCGGTCCCCTCTACCCGCTCTACCCCGCGACGAGGGACGTCGAGTCGTGGGATCTCCAGAAGGCGATCACCTTCGCCCGGACCATGGTCGACGACGTGCCCGAGCTGCTGCCCGAACCGGTGCTGGACGACTACGGCCTTCTCAACGCCCGCACCGCTCTCGACCTCATCCACGCGCCTGAGACCTGGGCCCAGATCACGAAGGCCCAGCATCGCTACCGCTTCGAGGAGGCGCTGGTCACCCAGCTCGTGCTCGGTCGGAGCCGCCGCGCCATCCGCCGGACGGGCGCCAAAGCACGCACCGGCGGCCACGGAACCCTGCTGGATGCCTTCGACGCCGGCCTTCCCTGGGAGCTCACGGCCGGCCAGAGCGAGATCGGTGCGCAGATCGAGCACGACCTCGCCCAGCCGCACCCCATGAACCGGCTGCTCCAGGGGGAAGTGGGCTCCGGCAAGACCGTGGTCGCGCTTCGGGCAATGCTGCGCGTCGTCGACTCCGGCGGTCAGGCGGCGCTGCTCGCGCCCACCGAGGTCCTGGCCCAGCAACACCATCGCTCCATCAGCGCCCTCCTGGGCGACCTCGCGGCGGGCGGGATGATGGGTGGGACCAACGTCGAGCTGCTCACCGGCTCGATGACCAAGACCCAGCGCGCCGAGCCGCTCTCCCGGCTGGCGATCGGCGAGGCCGGGATCGTGATCGGGACCCACGCGCTGCTGGAGGACCAGGTGCAGTTCTTCGACCTGGGTCTGGTGGTCGTCGACGAGCAGCACCGGTTCGGCGTCGAGCAGCGTGCTGCGCTGACCGGCAAGACGCAGGGTGGGGTCGGCTCCCCACCCCACGTCCTCGTCATGACCGCGACTCCGATCCCTCGCACCGTCGCGATGACTGTCTTCGGCGATCTCGAGGTCAGCACCCTCAGAGAGCTACCCGCCGGGCGGGCGGCCATCCAGACCAACGTCGTCCCGCTCGCGGAGGCGCCGTCGTGGCTGGGCCGGGTCTGGCAGCGTGTGCGCGAGGAGGTCGCCAAGGGCCACCAGGCCTACGTCGTCTGCCCTCGGATCACCAGCGACGAGTCCGAGCAGGTCGCGGTGGACACCGACTTCTGGGAGTACGTCGGTGTCGAGGACGGCGAGCAACCGGTGACCTGGCCGCTGCGGGCCGTCGAGGACCTGGTGGTCGAGCTCGCGGAGGGACCGCTTGCCGGGCTGCGGGTTGCGAAGATGCACGGCCGGATGACGCCCGACGAGAAGGACCGGACGATGCGATCCTTCGCGGCCGGTGAGATCGACGTGCTGGTGTCCACGACCGTCATCGAGGTCGGTGTCGACGTGGCCAACGCCACCACGATGGTGCTGATGGACGCGGATCGGTTCGGCATCTCCCAGCTCCACCAGCTCCGCGGTCGCGTCGGTCGAGGTGGCGTCCCCGGACTGTGCCTCCTGGTCTCCCACGCAGCTGTCGGCACCGACGCGCGGGCGCGGCTCGACGCGGTCGCGTCCACGACGGACGGATTCGAGCTCAGCCGCGTCGACCTCGAGCAGCGCCGGGAGGGCGACGTCCTCGGCCGATCGCAGTCCGGCTACCGGTCGAGCCTGGAGAACCTCCGCGTGCTGCGCGACGAGGCAACGATCGTCGCGGCGCGGCGAGCCGCGGAGGATCTGCTCGATGACGACGAGTCCTTGGCGAGCCACCCGTTGCTGGCCGAGAGTGTCCTGGTGATGGAGGCCTCCCGCGAGAGCGACTTCATGGAGAAGTCGTAGATGACTCGCATCATCGGGGGCAACGCCGGCGGGCGCCGGATCGCCGCCCCCTCCGGACAGCACACCCGGCCGACCACCGACCGGGTGCGCGAGGCGCTCTTCTCCAGCATCGAGGCGTGGTGTGGCTCCCTGCAGGGGCTGCGTTTCCTCGACCTCTACGCCGGATCGGGGGCAGTCGGCCTCGAGGCGTGGTCGCGCGGCGCCGGCGTCGTCACCCTGGTCGAGTCGGACCGGCGTACTGCCCGGCTGATCGGCGACAACGCCAAGGTGCTCGGCTTCGCGAAGGCGGACGTGGTCGCCGGCCAGGTGACGACGACACTGTCCCGGCCACCCGGTGCGCCCTACGACGTGGCGTTCCTCGACCCGCCGTACCCCCTCGACGAGGCGGCGGTCGGCGGTGACCTCGCGCTCCTCTCGGAGCAGCGCTGGCTGGTGCCCGGTGCCATGGTCGTGG
This sequence comes from Nocardioidaceae bacterium, assembly GCA_033854925.1. Lineage (GTDB taxonomy): Bacteria > Actinomycetota > Actinomycetes > Propionibacteriales > Nocardioidaceae > Nocardioides. Next base: position 3,262 of record JAWWPK010000111.1, read on the forward strand.
TGGAACGCTCGTCGCGCAGCCCGGAGCCGTCGTGGCCGGACGGCATCGAGGGACGGCGCAGCAAGCGCTACGGCGAGACGACGCTTTGGTACGGTCACGCCGCCGCGAACCCAGAGGACCCCCAGGAGACCTGATGCGCCGAGCCGTCTGCCCCGGGTCCTTCGACCCGGTCACCCACGGGCACCTCGACATCGTCCAGCGCGCCTCGAGCCTCTTCGACGAGGTGATCGTCGCGGTGGGCGTGAACGTGTCCAAGAGCCGGCTCTTCACGGCGGAGGAGCGCCTGTCGATGCTGGAGCAGGGAACCGCCGACCTCGGGAACGTCCGGGTCGACGGGTTCACCGGCCTGATCACCACCTACTGCCGCGAGGCTGACGCGGTCGCCATCGTGAAAGGGCTTCGCTCGGGGTCCGACTTCGACTACGAGCTGCAGATGGCCCAGATGAACGCGCACCTGACCGGGGTCGAGACCGTGTTCGTGCCCGCGAACCCGCAGTACGGCTTCGTGTCGTCCAGCCTGGTCAAGGAGGTGGCGTCCTACGGCGGCGACGTCTCCGGCCTGGTGCCCGACTTCGTGCTCGGCCCGCTCACCGAGAAGCTCGCCCGGCAAAAGGGCGAGTGAGCCGCGGCCGAGTTTGGTCGCTGTGGTCCGCCCCGCGTACGATTCTCGATTGGATCTGTTTGCCTGGATACCGGAAGTGACACTGAACAGCTTGGACCCGAGAGCGCCGCTCGTGCTCGACACTCGCGAGCTCGGACGCCGCCCGGGGTCCCAGCGCGAGGTGTCGCGGACGGTGGCCGCGCCGGCAGATCTGGGCATCGAAGTCCTTCAGGTCCCCGAAGGGTCGCCGGTCGAGCTTGACCTGCGCCTCGAGGCGGTCATGGAGGGGGTGCTGGTCACCGGGACGGCGCACGCCTCGCTCGCAGGGGAGTGCGCACGGTGCCTGGAGCCGATCTCCGACGACATGGAGGTCACGTTCCAGGAGCTGTTCGTCTACGAGGACCACGCCCTCCCCGGGGAGGACGACGAGGTCAGCATGCTGCAGGGCGACCTGGTCGACCTGGAGCCGCTGCTGCGGGACGCGGTGGTGCTCGCACTGCCGTTCCAGCCGCTGTGCATGGACGACTGTCCAGGCCTGTGCCCCGAGTGCGGAGCACGACTGGCCGACGACCCCGACCACGCACACGACGCGGCGATCGACCCGCGGTGGGCGGCGCTGGCAGACCTGACGCAGACCTCACAGACCACGCAGCAGACCGAGCAGAACTGAGAGAGAGAACACCATGGCTGTCCCGAAGCGGAAGATGTCGCGCAGCAACACGCGCCACCGTCGCTCGGCCTGGAAGACCACCGCGCCGACGCTGGTGACCTGCGCCAACCCGGCGTGCGCCGCCAAGCACCTGCCGCACCGCGCGTGCGGCACCTGCGGCCAGTACGGCGCCCGCAACGCGCGTCGCCAGGTTCTCTGATCCGCCCAGAAATCGGCGCAGACTTCTGAGCAACTACGCGCAGCTCCGCGCGGCACTCGGGGACCCGGTCCTGGACCCCGAGCTGCTCGAGCGTGCGCTCACCCACCGCTCGTACGCCTACGAGAACGGCGGGCTGCCGACCAACGAGCGGCTGGAGTTCCTCGGTGACTCCGTGCTCGGCGTCGTCGTCACCGAGACCCTCTACCTCAGCCACCCCGACCTCTCCGAGGGCCGGCTGGCCAAGCTGCGGGCGGCGGTCGTCAACGCCCGTGCTCTCGCCGAGGTGGGCCGTGGCATCAGGCTCGGCGAGCACGTCAAGCTCGGCCGCGGCGAGGAGACCACCGGCGGCCGCAACAAGGCGTCGATCCTCTCCGACACGGTCGAGGCGGTGATCGGCGCGGTGCACCTCAGCGGTGGCATCGAGGTGTCGTCCGACGTCGTGCACCGGCTCTTCGACCCGCTCATCGAGGCGGCCTCCGCGCTCGGTGCGGGCCTGGACTGGAAGACCTCGCTCCAGGAGCTCGCGGCCGAGCACGCCTTCGGTGTTCCTGAGTACCTCATCCAGGACGAGGGCCCCGACCACCAGAAGACCTTCACCGCGCAGGTGCGGGTCGCCAGCCAGCTCTACGGCAACGGCATCGGCCGGTCCAAGAAGGAAGCGGAGCAGGCCGCCGCCGAGACGGCGTACGGCGAGATCGCCACCGGCCTCGGCATCACCGACCCGATCGACGCCGCGGCCGTGGAAGCCGCCGTCGACGAGGCTGCCGACACCTCCCGCAACTCCTAGCCGCCCAGACCTGCCGACCCGATGCCCGAGCTGCCCGAGGTCGAGGTGGTCCGAGCCGGCCTGGCCCGGCACGTCGTCGGTGCCACCATCACCTCGGTCGAGGTGCTGCACCCGCGCCCCGTGCGCCGCGACCCGCGCGGCCCCCGGGGTTTCGCGGCCGCGCTGACCGGCCGCCGCATCGAGGACGCCCGGCGCCGCGGCAAGTACTTCTGGCTGCCGCTCGACAACGGTGACGCGCTGCTCGGCCATCTCGGCATGAGCGGGCAGCTGCTGGTGCAACCGCCCGACTCCGAGCCGGAACGCCACCTCCGGATCCGGATCGGGCTGGACGGTGCGGCCGAGGGACGCGAGCTGCGCTTCGTCGACCAGCGGATGTTCGGTGGCCTCTCGGTCTCCGCCGGCGGCGCCGACCTGCCGCCAGAGATCGCGCACATCGCCCGGGACCCGCTCGACCCGGAGTTCGACGACGACGCCTTCGTCGCCAAGGTGCGGAGGCGGTCCTCCGGGATCAAGCGGCAGCTGCTCGACCAGAACCTCGTCTCCGGGGTCGGCAACATCTACGCCGACGAGGCGCTGTGGCGGGCCCGGCTGCACGGCGAGCGGGCCGGCGAGAAGCTCACCGCTGCGCAGGTGCGCGAGCTGCTCGGTCACGCCCGGGACGTGATGAACGAGGCGCTCGGGCAGGGCGGCACGTCGTTCGACGCGCTCTACGTCAACGTGAACGGCGAGTCCGGCTACTTCGACCGCTCACTGCATGCCTACGGCCGCGAGGGCGAGCCCTGCGACCGGTGCGGGACGCCGGTGCGGCGGGTGGCGTTCATGAACCGGTCGTCGTACTTCTGCCCGGTCTGTCAGCCGGTGCCACGACGCCGGCGGACGGCGGTCCCCGAGGCGCTCGCGGCAGATTGACCGGAGGCCCCGCGAGTGGGACTCTTGAAGGCGGTCCCACATCTGGACCAGCCCTGAAGAACCAGCCTCGAAGAACCACCCCCACGGATACCCGGAAGGTTCACCATCTATGGCCAAGGCGCTGATCGGCTACATGAACAGCGACCTGCGTGACCCCCGCCTCGCCGCCGAGAACAGTCGGCTGCGAGCGCGAGTGGGCGAGCTGGAGGCCCTCGTGGTCCGGCTCAGCGAGGAGAACGACAAGCTCGTGGCCGCCCGGGCCGAAGAGCTGCTGGTCGACGCCGCTCCCCGCATGCAGGAGATGCAGCCCGCCTGACTCAGGCACCCCTCAGCCAGCCTGGTGCTGCCGACCCGCTCGGGAAACCAGGTGAACGGGGAAGAGCCCGGCGCTAGCCTGCCGTTCTCGTGACCCGACTGCTCGATGTCCTCGCGCCGCCACGCCTGGGGCGTGACTTCCGCCTGCTGATGGCCTCTTCGTGGACCAGCAACGTCGGTGACGGCATCGCCCTGGCGGCCGGGCCGCTGCTGGTCGCCTCGAAGACCGACCACGCGTTCCTGGTCGCGCTGGCCGCGCTCCTCCAGTGGCTGCCTCCGCTGGTCTTCGGGGTCTGGGCCGGGGCGCTCACCGATCGGCTGGACCGCCGGCTGATCATCGTCACCGTCGACCTGCTGCGCGCGTGCGTGCTCATGCTGCTGGCCGCGGCGGTCGCCTTCGACGTCGCGTCCATCGCCCTGGTGCTGGTGGCGATGTTCCTGCTCGGCACCGCCGAGGTGTTCGCCGACAACACTGCGAGCACGCTGCTTCCGATGCTGGTCGCGCGCGACGACCTGGCGATCGCCAACGCCCGGCTGCAGACCGGCTTCGTCACGATCAACCAGCTGGTCGCGCCACCGATCGGCGCCTTCCTGTTCACGGTCGGCCAGTTCATCCCGTTCGCGACGCAGGCTCTGGTCGGGCTGCTCGCCGTCGTCCTCATCGCCCGGCTGAGGCTCCCGCCGCACGGTCGGTCCGAGGAGGAGAGGCCGGTCTGGCACGACATCGTGGAGGGCTTCCGCTGGACGTGGCACCACGCCGCCGTCCGCACGCTGGTGCTGACGATCCTGATCTTCAACGTCACCTTCGGCGCGGCCTGGTCCGTGCTCGTCCTGTACGCCACCCAGCACCTCGGGCTGGGCAGCGTCGGCTTCGGGCTGGTCACCACGGTCACCGCTGCCGGTGGTCTGCTCGGCACTGTGTCCTACGGCTGGCTGACCCGGCGCATCAGCCTCGGCAACCTGATGCGGATCGGGCTGATCATCGAGACGTTCACCCACCTCGCGCTCGCGACGGCCACGTCGCCGTACGTCGCGCTTCCTGTCTTCTTCGTGTTCGGAGCACATGCGTTCGTCTGGGGCACCACCTCGATCACGATCCGCCAGCGCGCGGTCCCGACCGAGCTGCAGGGCCGGGTCGGATCGGTGAACCTGGTCGGCGTCTTCGGCGGTCTCGTGGTCGGTGCCGGGGTGGGCGGGCTGATCGCGCAGCGCTGGGGGGTGACGGCGCCGTTCTGGTTCGCCTTCGTGGGGTCGGCGGTGTTCGTGGTGCTGATCTGGCGTCAGCTCAGCCACATCGCGCACGACGACGATCTGGCCCCGGTCACGCGATGATCCCGCTGTTTCCAGAAGTAGACAGGTGTTTGACAGGTGCCTGACAGGTGCTTGCGCCTGCCTCGTCGAGCCATGGCCCGTTGGGGCCATTCCGCATCTCGCTGCCCGGGCATGGGATGGGTCCAACGAACCCGTCTCAGGAGGACACCCATGAAGGAGCTGCTTCGCACCATGACTGCCGGCCTCGTCGGCGCACTCGTGGCCATCGCTGTCGTCGTCGGTCAGCCGGCCCTCGCCGGCCAGGTCGACAAGACCGCAGCCAAGAACTCGGTCACGTCGAAGTCCATCAAGAACGGCGCCATCAAGACCAAGGACCTCAGCGCCGAGGTCACCGGACCGCTGGCCAAGGCCGGGACCGCGTTGCAGTCCGTGCCGGACAACTCGGTCACCACGACGAAGCTCGCCAACAACGCGGTGACCAACCCGAAGCTCGCCGACAACGCGGTGACCAACGCAGAGGTGGCCGACAACGCCATCGGCACCAACGAGGTGACCGACAACTCGCTGAAGGCCCAGGACATCGCCGTCGCGAGGGGAACGGTGGGGTTGGACTTCGCCAACCTCGCCAGCGGAAGCTGCGGGGCCACTGTTGGCATCGAGACCGGACATGTCGTGACCGGTGACTTCTTCCTCGTCACCGAGCCGGCCGGCATCGCCGGGAACATCCAGTTCTTCGTGCGCGAGGACGCGGGGAGCCCCACCGCCATCGACATCGTGGAGTGCAACGACGGGAACTCCGCCTTCGACGCACCGGCGGCCAACTACTCCTGGGCCGTGATCGACAACTGACCGAGCGGGCGGGGCCGGGCGCCGGCCCCGCTTCCGGCGGTCCAGCCGATCGGTCCAGACTGTCGGCATGTACGTGCCGCGGTTCAACGCCCTCGACGACGACGAGACGATCCGGGCGATGGTGCGCGGGATCGGCGCCGCCGAGCTGGTCACCGTGGGCGAGGACGGCTACCCGCGGGCGACCCGGCTGCCGGTGGTCTGGGAGGGCGACCGGCTGGTGATGCACCTCGCGCGGGCCAACCCGCACTGGCGGTCGATCCCCTCCGACGTCGCCGTCCCCGCGCTCGCCGTCGTCACCGACGCCGAGGCGTACGTCTCGCCCGCGTGGTACGCCACCAAGGCCGAGCACGGCCGGGTGGTGCCCACCTGGAACTACTCGGCGGTCCATGTCACCGGCCGGGTCCGGCGTTTCGAGGACCCGGAGTGGGTCCGGCGCGCGGTCACGCTGCTGACCGAGCATCACGAGTCGGCTCGCCCCGCGCCGTGGGCGGTGACCGACGCGCCCGCGACGTACGTCGACAAGCAGCTGCGCGCGATCGTCGGCCTCGAGCTCACGATCGAGCGGGTCGAGGGCAAGGCCAAGCTGAGCCAGAACCGGTCCGAGGAGGACCGGGCCGGCGTCGTGGCCGGTCTCCGCGCCGAGGGCAGCGGTCGCGAGGCGACCGTCGCCGAGCAGATGGAGCGGCTGCGCTAGAGCGCGAGCTGAGTCGTCACCTGGTCCCACACGTCGCGCTCGGCGTGGTCGTCGAGGAACGCGAGCGCCGTGGGGGAGAGGGTGCGCTGCTTGGGCGCCACCTTCTCGACGTACGTCGTGTGCACCTGCGCGAACGCGGCATCGATCTCCGGTGACCGCTCGAGCCCGAGCCACGCGAGCACCTTGTCGAGGCTGGCGCCGCCCGCGTCGCCGAAGAAGCGGTCGTACTCGACGACCACGGCGTGGTCGGGGCGCTGCCTGACCGCGCGGCGCACCCGGCGCAGGGAGCGGTTCCAGCCGGCCACCGCCTTGGTGGCGTCCTGGTCGGCGGCCCAGCCGAGGTCGTCGGGATCCGCCGCGCGGGCCTCCCAGCTCGCCGCGACCGGCTCCAGGGCCCGCACGATGCAGACGAACCGAGCGTCGGGCAGCGCCTCCCAGACGTGCTGCAGCCGGATCGCGACCATCTTGTCGCCGACGTACCGCGCCCCGCTCCACTTGGCCCGCATCGCCGCGTAGTGCGGCGCCCACTCCGGCGCCAGCTCCGGGGTCAGGTTGGTGAGGCCGTCGGTGAAGTCGAAGAACCGGCCCTCCTCGAAGAGCTCCGCGGTCACCGGCTCCTCGTCGCGCGGGTAGAGCCGCTTGTAGCGCTCGACGCCCATCGCGATCTCCGCGTGCGCGACCAGCACCTCCATCAGGGCGGTGGTGCCCGAGCGCCCGAGCCCCGCCACGAAGAGGAGCTGGTGGTCCGGCACGGGCGCGAGCCTAGTTCGACAAGGCTCGGGACGGTTTGGCCGCACCGCCCCGGCTCAGGCGAGCTCGGCGCCTTCGCGGGCCTCCTTCGGCAGGAGGAAGGCGACCAGGAAGCTGACCGCGTAGCAGGCCAGGCTGACCCAGACGATGCCCTTGGTGGCGTCGGCCCAGCCGTGGCTGGGCAGCCACTGGAAGAACATCGTGCCGATGATCGCCACGCCGAGCGCGCCGGAGAACTGCTGCGCGGCGTTCAGCACGCCAGAGCCGGTGCCGACCTCGTTGTCGCCCAGATCGGCCAGGATGATGTCGAACAGCGGGGCGAAGATGGCGCCGCTGCCGAGGCCGACGACGAACAGCGCGGGCGCCAGGTCCCAGCCGGTGGTCGACATGCCGCCGCGGTCGATGGTCAGCCAGAGGCCGACCATGCCGAGGCCGATCACGACCAGGCCGCCGTGCAGGACCTTGCGGCCGAACTTCGGGCCGAGTGCCGCGCCGGAGGTGGCCGCGCCGACCGCGAGGCCCAACGCCAGCGGGGTCATCGCGATACCGGTGTGCATCGGGGTGAAGCCGAGGCCGAGCTGGATGAACAGGTTGACGATCAGCATCACGCCGTTCATGGCGACGAAGAACGACGCCAGGAAGACCACGCCGGCCACGAACCCGCGGTTGCGGAACAGCGAGCGCTCGATCACCGGGTGCGCGCTGCGCCGCTCGCTGACCACGAACGCGGCGAAGACGATCACGGAGGCGCCCATCATCAGGAAGCACCACAGCGGCCAGTCGTGCTCGCGACCCTGGACCAGCGGGTAGATCAGCAGCGCGGAGGCGGCGGCCAGCAGCAGCGAGCCCACGACGTCCAGCTTCGTCCCGCGGGTGCGGGGGAGCTCCGGCAGGTACTTGACGGCGAGGACGGTGCCGACGATGCCGACCGGGATGTTGATGAGGAAGATCATCCGCCAGCCGGTGCCGAACAGGTCGGCGTCGATGAGGAAGCCGGCCAGGATCGGGCCGAGCACCGCGGCCAGGCCCATGATCGGGCCGAACGGGATGAAGGCCTTCTGCAGGTCGTCGGGGTGGAAGGACTGCTTCACCATGGCGAGCCCCTGCGGGATCATCACCGCGCCGAAGGCGCCCTGCAGGACGCGGAAGGCGATCAGGGCGCCCGCGGTCGGCGCCAGCCCGGACAGCAGCGAGGCGACGGTGAAGCCGGCCATGCCGATGATGAACATCCGGCGCCGCCCGACCAGGTCGCCGGCGCGGGCGGAGACGACCAGCCCCACGGCGAAGGACATGGTGTAGGCCGCGAGGACCCACTGCAGGGTGCTCTGGCTGCCGCCGAGGTCGGCCCGGATCGACGGGCCGGCCAGGTTGGCGATGGTGGCGTCGAGCAGGTCCATGACGTCGGCCACGATGACGACGGCCATGACCATCCACCGGTACTGGTAGCCGCGCGACTCCTGCTGCTGCGGGATGTCCGCGGGGGAGGGAGTGGTGCCTGACAGCACGGACATGTGAGACTCCTGAAGTTTGAGGACGAACACTGTTCGAATGTGACGAACACTGTTCTAGACCCGAACGCCGTTCGTGTCAAGTACACTGTTCGACATGCCCGACCCCACGAACCCTCCGGAGCGGGAGCGCAGCTGGCAGGCCGGCCCGGTCCGGGTCCGGGTGACTCTCCCGCGCGCACGTCGCGAGGAGCGGCCGCCCAAGGAGCGGCTGACCACGGAGCGGATCGTCGACACAGCCATGTCGCTGATGGCGGCGGACGGCTACGACGCGGTCTCGATGCGGTCGCTCGCCAAGGCGCTCGACACCGGACCGGCGTCGCTCTACCAGCACGTCGCCAACCGCGACGAGCTCGACCAGCTGGTGATCGACCGGATCGCCAGGCAGCTCGACATTCCTGCGCCCGACCCGGACCACTGGGCCGACCAGCTCAAGGACGTGCTCCGTCAGATGCGCGACCTCTACCGCGACCACCCCGGCTCGGCACGGGCAGCGCTGGCGCAGATCCCGACGCTGGAGGGCAGCATGCGGGCCGCCGAGGGGATCATGGCGATCTGCGTGGCTGGCGGCATCTCGCCGCAGGCGGCCGCATGGATGTGCGACCTCGCCGCGCTCTACGTCAGCGCGGTCGGCTACGAGGAGGCGCTCTGGGTCCAGCGCCAGAACTCGACGGCCCCCGGCGAGGAGCCGGACCACCAGGCGATCGACGCCGAGATGGTGGAGCTCTGGAACCAGCTGCCTCCCGAGCTCTTCCCGCTGCTGACGAAGTACGCCCCGGAGATGACGGCCGGTGACGGTGACGACCGATTCGAGTTCGGCATCGACGTGCTGGTCGCCGGGCTGGCCGCGGTCTCGGAAC
>JAWWPK010000112.1:0-4657 GCA_033854925.1 Nocardioidaceae bacterium
CGGTGCGGTGCCGGCCTACGACTTCCCGGTGCGCGACCACCTCGAGATCGGCGAGGTGCTCGGCGCCATCGACATGGAGCGCGGGGCCAAGGTGTCGGGCTCGCGCTTCTACTTCCTCACCGGCGTCGGCGCCCAGCTCGAGCTGGCGTTGATCAACCTCGCGATGGAGCAGGCCCGCGACTCCGGCTTCACGCAGGTGATCGCGCCCTCGCTGGTCCGGCCGCGGGCCATGGAGGGCACCGGCTTCCTCGGCCAGGCCGCCGACGACGTCTACCGGATCGAGGGGGAGGACCTCTACCTCGTCGGCACGTCGGAGGTCCCGATGGCGGCGTACCACTCCGACGAGATCCTCGACGCCGCCACGTTGCCGCTGCGCTACGCCGCGTTCAGCCCGTGCTTCCGCAAGGAGGCCGGCTCGCACGGCAAGGACACCAAGGGCATCATCCGGGTGCACTGGTTCGACAAGGTCGAGATGTTCGTCTACACGACCACCGAGGAGTCCGAGGCGGAGCACCAGCGGCTGCTGGCCTGGGAGAAGGAGTTCCTCGACAAGCTCGAGCTCGCCTACCGGGTCATCGACGTGGCCGCAGGTGACCTCGGCCTGTCGGCGGTGCGCAAGTTCGACTGCGAGGCCTGGATCCCGACCCAGGAGCGCTACCGCGAGCTCACCTCGACCTCGAACTGCACCGAGTTCCAGGCCCGCCGCCTCGACATCCGGGGCCGGTTCCCCTCGACAGGCTCAGGACACGCGCCGGCGACCCGCCCGCTCTCGACCCTCAACGGCACCCTCTGCGCGATGACCCGCACGATCGTGGCGATCCTCGAGACCCACCAGAACGCCGACGGCTCCGTCACCGTCCCGCAGGCACTGCGACCGCACATGGGTGGGCTCGAGGTCCTCAAGCCCGTCCATGAGTAGCCAGTGGGTCCCGCGCCTGGTCGCGCTCGACATCGACGGGACGCTGCTGAAGTGGGTCGAGGGCGCCGGGACGACGTACGAAGAGATCGCGCCAGCGGTCGGCGAGGCCGTACGCCGGGCCCGTGATGCCGGCTGCCACGTCGTGCTTGCCAGCGGCCGCTCGCCACACGGCATGACACCGGTCGCCGACCTGCTCGAGCTCCACCTCGACGACGTGGAGCCGCTCTGGATCGTGGCCAGCAACGGCGCCGTGGTCTTCCGCTACCCGCCGCTGGACGTGGTCTTCGAGGAGACCTTCGACGCTGCCCCCGCCGTCAAGGCGATCCTCGAGCGGCACCCCACCGCACTGGTCGCCGTGGAGGAGCGCGGCGTCGGCTACCGCGTCACCAACGAGTTCCCCACCGGCGAGCTGTCCGGCGAGATGATCGTCACCGAGGTCGAGGACCTCGTCGCCGCACCGGTCAGCCGGGTGATCATCCGCGACCCCGACGCCACCGCCGACGACTTCGTCGCGCTTGCCAGGGAGCTCGGGCTGCACGGCACCGACTACGTCGTCGGCTGGACGGCCTGGCTCGACCTCGCGCCGGTCGGGGTCTCCAAGGCCTCCGGTCTGGCCTACGTCGCGGAGCAGCTCGGAGTCGCCGCCGCCGACGTGCTGGCCATCGGCGACGGTCGCAACGACATCGAGATGCTGGAGTGGGCAGGTCGAGGAGTGGCCATGGGGCAGGCGGTCCAGCGGGTGCTGGACGCCGCCGACGACGTGACCGCGCCGGTTGCCGACGACGGCGCCGCGGTCGAGCTGGGAAGGTACTTCTGATGATGCTGGAGATCGTCGACACCGATCGGTTGCGGCTGCCGCTCTGGACCGCGGAGGACGTCGCCACGCTGCGCGGCGGTGGTCGGCGAGAGGGATGGGATCCCGCCTTTCCTCGTGAGGACGACCGCGATGCGGCAACGATGTGGCACGAGGGTGACCCTTGGGGGCCGAGGTCCATCGTCCACGATGGTCTCGTCGTCGGTTCGATCGGCTTCTTCGGCCCGCCCCAGCCCTCCCGCGACGAGGTCGAGGAGGCCGAGGTCGGCTACGGCCTGGTCGAGCGGGCGCGCGGGGGCGGCGTGGCCACCGAGGCGCTCCGAGCCCTCCTGACCGAGGCTGACGCTGCCGGCGTCCGCATCCGGGCGAGCGTGAGCCCCGACAACGCCCCGAGCATCCGGGTGCTCGCCAAGTGCGGCTTCACCGAGCTGCGCGGGACCAACGAAGACGGTGAGCTCGTGATGGTGCGACCGCTCCGGTGACACCGAGCCTGGTCGCCACCGACCTCGACGGCACCCTCCTGGACTCGCAGGGCGCCGTGTCCGCACGCACCCACGACGTGCTCGGACGGCTCCAGGACCGGGGCGTCCCCGTGGTCGTGGTCACCGCCAGACCGCTCCGCTGGATGACCGAGCTCTGGCCCTCCGTGGGGAAGTACGGCGTCGGGATCGTGTCGAACGGCGCGATCGTCTACGACGTGGCCGCCGGGGAGATCCACGAGCTCGAGGGCATCGAGGTCGATGCCGGACTTGCCCTGGTCGCGGCGATCCGCGCGGCCCTCCCCACTGCGGCATTCGCCTTCGAGCTGGTGTCGGGCTTCGCGCACGAGCCGGCGTACGACGAGCCGCACCACATCCCGGACGGCAGCCCGTCCGGGCCGGCCGAGGAGGTGCTCGCCGGGACCGCGGTCAAGGTGCTGGTCAAGGCGCCCGGCACCGACCCGGCGACGCTCCGCGACGTGGTCGCGGCGGCGGTGGGTGACAGCGCCACACCGACGTGGTCGGTCGACGGGCTCGTCGAGATCAGCGCCGCCGGGGTGACCAAGGCGGCGGCTCTGGCCCGGGTCTGCGCCGGGCTGGGGGTCGATGCAGCCGACGTGGTCGCCTTCGGGGACATGCCCAACGACCTGCCGATGCTGGAGTGGGCCGGCACCTCCTACGCCATGGCGAATGCGCATTCGACCGTGCTCGAGGTGGTCGACCACGTGGCCCTTAGCAACGACGACGATGGGGTTGCCGAGACTCTGGCGCAGATCTTCGAGTTGGACGCGTGAACTTCGTCCGCTGTCGGCGTGGGTTGGCTTCGCCAACCGTGATCTGTTGTGATGATCCAGTGTTTCGCCGCCTGCTGACGACCCTGCTGGGGGTGCTGCTGGCGGCGCTCGTGGTGCTGGGAGCCGGCGTGCCGGCGCACGCGGCCAAGCCACAGAAGAGGGTGCCGACGTGCCCGCCGGTGACCGTGAGCGACAGCTCCAAGGCGGCGATGGCGGTGTTCAGCGGCGTGGTCACCGACGTCCAGCGCAGCGCACGACCCGACGGGCTGGAGGGTGCGGTCTACACCCAGACGGTCACCGTCGACCTGGTCTACCAGGGCAAGGTCACCACGGAGACGGTGGCCGTGCAGACCGATCGCGCCCGGGGCGCGTGCAGCCTGGGCGCCCTCGCGACGAACGTCGAGTACATGTTCTTCGTCACCGGCACCGGTGAGCCCTGGGTCGCCAGCGGCACCAGCGGCACCCGGCTCCAGAACGACCGGGTCCTCGCAGAGGTGACCGGGCTGCTCGGTGAGGGCGAGCCGCCGATCGCGCCGCCCCCGGAGACGGCGACCTTCACGCCGGTCGACACCGGCGAGCCGCAGTCGTTCTCGCGGTCGGCCGCGCCCGGAGCGGCCCTGGTGCTGGTCGGGTTGCTGGGCCTCGTGGTCGTGCGCGGCGTGAGCCGGCGTGCTCGTTAGCGGTTAGAGGTACATCCCGCCCGAGTCGCCCGGCTGGTGCGGCTGCTGGTCCTCCTGCGGGTCGGGCGGCCCGCCCGACCCCATCGGCAGGCCGCGGCGCATCTGCTCGAACTGCGCCCGCGCCGCCATCTGCTGGGCGTAGATCGCGGTCTGGATACCGTGGAAGAGCCCCTCGAGCCAGCCGACGAGCTGGGCCTGCGCGATGCGCAGCTCGCCCTCAGACGGGGTCTGGTCGTCGGAGAAGGGCAGCGCCAGCCGCTCCAGCTCCTCCACCAGCTCCGGGGCCAGCCCGGCCTCGAGCTCGCGCACCGAGGCCTTGTGGATCTCCTTGAGGCGGTTCCGGCTGGCCTCGTCGAGCGGCGCGGACTTCACCTCCTCGAGCAGCTGCCGGATCATGCTGCCGATCCGCATCACCTTGGCGGGCTGCTCGACCTGGTCGGTGAGCAACCGCGCCTCCGAGCCGTCGCCCCCGTCCTGCGCCGCCGCCAGGGCGGACTCCGGTACGGCGCCGACCGGCTGCCCGTCCGGACCGACGATCAGGACCTGTCGCTCGCCGTCCTGGCCGCCGCCCTGCGGCTGCCCGGACCCCGTCGCCTGCTCGTCAGTCATGGGTCCACGGTAGCCAGCGGGTCTCAGTGCATGACGAGCAGGATCTTCCCGGTGTGCGAACCGGACTCCATCAGCTCGTGCGCACGTCGTACGTCGTCGAGCGGCACGGTGGAGTCCACGATCTCGCGCACCGTGCCGTCGGCGACCAGGGGCCAGACGTGCTCGACCACGGATGCGCAGATGGCGGCCTTCTCCTCGGCCGGTCGCGAACGCAGCGTGGTCGCGATCACGGCACCGCGCTTGCGGAGCAGGGCGCTGATGTCGAGCTCGCCCCTGGTGCCGCCCTGCATGCCGATGATGACGAGTCGGCCCTCCGTCGCCAGCGCGGCGACGTTCCGCTCGAGATACGACGCACCCATGTT
>JAWWPK010000113.1:0-19660 GCA_033854925.1 Nocardioidaceae bacterium
TCGCGCCGGACGCCAGGTTCACCAAGAAGCCGCCCAAGCGCTTCTTCAAGCAGAGAGTGAAGTTCAAGTTCGTCTCGAACGAGGCGGGCGCGAAGTTCCAGTGCCAGCTCGACAACCTGCCGTGGCGGAGCTGCTCGTCGCCGTACCGCTACAACGTGAAGGTCGGCAAGCACCGCCTGCTGGTGCGCGCCGTCGATGCCGCCGGCAACGCCGACAAGACGCCGGCACGCTACAAGTTCAAGCGGCTCAAGCGCCGGCACCGCTAGGACACTGGTCAGGTCAGCACAGTCGCCATCCGCCGGACGATCTCGGTCAGCCGGTCCGCCGACGTGGCGATGTTGAGCCGGATGTGGCCGGCCAGCGCCGGCCAGTAGATCTGCCCGGGCGACACCCGGACGCCGCCGCCGAGGATGACCTCCGCAGGATCGTCGTGGCCGTAGGCCCGCAGGTCGAGCCAGGCCATGTACGTCGCCTCGAGTTGCCGCATCCGCGCCTCGGGCAGGTGCTCGGCGAGCAGGTCTCCCAGGAGGGTGCGCTGCTGGTCGAGGCGCTCGACGAGTGCGGCCAGCCACGGGTCGCCGTCGTCGTACGCCGCGACCGAGGCCACGATGCCCAGCGAGCCCCACGAGTCGTTCTGCGCCATCGGGATCTCGACCAGCCGGTCGCGGGTCGTGTCGTCGCCGGTCACGATCTGCGCGCACTTGAGCCCGGGGATGTTGAACGCCTTGGACGCCGCCACGACCGTGACCGCGTGGTCGGCGGTGCCCTCCAGGGACAGGTACGGCACGTGCTCGGCGCCCGGCAGCACCAGCGGGCCGTGGATCTCGTCCGAGACGACGCGGGCGCCGTGCCTGGTCACGACCTCGCGGATCCCCTCCAGCTCGGCCCGGGTGTGCACGTGGCCGCCCGGGTTGTGCGGCTGGGTGAGCAGCAGGGTCCGCGCCCCGCGCGCGAACAGCTTGTCGAGCGCGTCGAGGTCGACCGCGTAGGTGTCGCCGTCCGGGTCCACCGGCAGGTCCCACTGCTCGCGACCGGTGATCTGGCCGAGGCCGTGCTGCGGGTCGTAGGCCGGCAGCGGCAGCACCATCGGGGCCCGCTCGCTCAGCACCTCCAGCGCGATCCGCACACCGACCGTCACGTCCGCCGTCGGCAGCACCCGGTCCGCAGGGACCCCGGTCCCGAAGTGCCGCAGTGCGAACCCGGCGTACGCCTCGCCGATCGGGCCGCCGGACCGCGCGAACGCCGGGTAGCCGACCTCGCCGCGCTCCACGGCGTCGCGCAGCGCGGCCGCGACCGGTTCCGCGAGCGCGTAGTCCATCTCGGCCACCCACGCCGGGAGCACGCCCGGCTCGACGGTCCCCCACTTGAGCACCAGTGCGGCGCGCGCCTCGTCGTCGGTCAGGTCCCTGATCAGGCCGTCGGTCACCGGGTCAGGGTACGAGGCCGTGCTGGTGGGCGAAGACGACGATCTGCACGCGGTCGCGCAACGAGAGCTTGCGCAGGATCGCGCCGACGTGCGTCTTCACCGTCGACTCGCTCGCGAAGACCAGGCCGGCGATCTCGGTGTTCGACAGTCCGCGCGCCACGGCGCCGAACACCTCGCGCTCCTTCTCGGTGAGCGCGACGTACGCCGTGGGCGCCGGCGCCACCTCGCGGAACTGGCTCTCCAGCAGGGCGGCCAGGTCGTCGGGTGCGAGCACGGCGTTGCCGGCGTGCACGGTGCGGATCGCGTCGCGCAGCAGCAGCGGAGTGGTGTCCTTGAGGAGGAACCCGCTCGCGCCGTGCCTGATCGCCGTCGCGGCGCGGTCGTCGAGGTTGAACGTCGTCAGCACCACGACGCGCACCGGCGCGGCGCGGCGCGCCACCCGTTCGGGCAGGAAGATCTGGCGGGTCGCCTCGACGCCGTCCATCTCGGGCATCCGGATGTCCATCAGCACGACGTTCGGGGTGAGCTCGTCGACCAGCCGGACCGCCTCGAGACCGTCGCCGGCCGAGCCGACCACCTCCATGCCGTCCTGGGCGTCGACGATCACCTTCACGCCCTCGCGGAACAGCTCCTGGTCGTCGACGAGGAGCACCCGGATGGTGCCCTCGGTCATCGGCCGCTCACCGGCAGCCAGGCGGTCGCCGTGAACGTCGGCTCGTCCGACTCCTCGCGGCGGCGTACGTCGAGCCGACCGCCGACCGCCTCCAGCCGCCGTCTCATCCCGTCGAGTCCCTGCCCCGGTGGGTCGGCTGCCTGCAGAGGCTGGGTCTCGTCAGCCGTGAGGTCGGAGAGGCGCTCCTCCACGTTGCGCACCTCGATCCGCAGGTCCCGGCCCCACGCCCCCTCGGGCCAGTGCCGCTCCACGTGGACCGGCCGATCCCGCCGGCCGTGCTTGATCGCGTTGGTGAGCATCTCTTGCACCACCCGGTGCGCGGCGACCTCGAGCTCCGGCGGCAGTGGCTGAGGGATCCCGACCTCGGTGGCGAGGACCTCGTGGCCCCCCGCGCGAACCCCGTCGATCAGCTCCTCGAAGGCGCCGCTGCTGGGCGGCCCCGGGTCCGGCGTCCCGGCGAGCACCTGCCGGACGTCCTGGAGGGAGGAGCGCGCGGAGGTGGCGATCGTGGTCATGGTCTTCTTCAGCGCGGCGGGGTCGTCGGCCAGGTACTGGCCGGACTCGGCCTGCGCCAGGATCACCGCCAGCGAGTGGCCCACCACGTCGTGCACGTCGCGGGCCAGCCGCGTCTGCTCCTCGCGCAGCTGGGCGATCTCGCGCGCCTGCTCGGTCTCGTGCTGGGCCCGCGCGGCCTCGGCCTCCGCCTGCTCCTGCCGGACCTCCGACCTGCGGGCCCGGGCGGTGGACCGGAGCACCAGCCCGGCCAGCCAGGGCACCGCGAGGACGAGCAGCCCGAGGATCGTGGCACCGACCGCCAGGGTGTCGCTGAACCGGTACGCGTTGTCCCGCAGCTCACGGAAGACCGACAGGTCCCGGAAGATGCCCATCGAGGCCTTGGTGACGATCGCGTAGCCGACCGCGGCCGCGGCCGGGATCGAGACGCCGCTGACGACCACGGTGAACGGATGTCCCCACCGCGCACACCCGAAGGCGACGATGGCGACCGCGAACTCGACGGTGAACACCGGAGTGCCGGCGACGAGCTGCATCGAGCAGGTCGCCCAGACGAGAACGAGCGCCCCGAACGGTGCCTGTCGGCTGAGCCCGCTGGCGGCCGCGAACCCCAAAACGACCAGGACGTACTCGACGCGCGTGTGGCCGAAGGGGATCGTCGTCGCCCAGATCTCGACCAGGCCGACGATCATGACCGCCAGCCCGACCGTGACGTCCGGCGCCCAGGCTCGCAGCCGGTCGGTCACGCCCTCACCAGCCCGCCGTCGCGGCTGGGCCGCCCGACGAAGCGCCGCTCCACGGCGTACCAGCTCAGCGCCGCCGCGCCGATGGTCAGCACGGCGGCGAGCGGGCCGGCGCCGTGGTCGACGTGCGGCCGCAGCCAGAGGGTCAGCGGGTAGTTCCAGAGGTACGCGGCGTACGACACCGTGCCCAGCCAGGCCAGCGCCCGCAGGGCCGGCGTGGTGACCTCGGTCCAGGTGCGCCACGACAGCAGCAACACCGCCGTCAGTGTCGCGATGGCCGGTCCTCCCGCCAGGTAGGTGAGCGCGTGTCCCCGCAATGGAACCACGCTGAGCACGGCCAGCCCGGCGAGTGCGAGGGGTGCTGCCCAGCGGGGCACGGCGAGCCGGTGCCCGTAGAGGCGGGCGGCCGCGCCGACGACGAAGCAGACCATCCAGGGCGTGGGGAGCGAGTAGGCGTTGTCCGGCACCGCGCGCAGCCAGACCACGGTCGCGACCAGCAGCGCGACCGTCCCGACGGCCGCCACCGCGAAGCCGTGGCGCACGCCAAGCAGCAGGAGCAGCGCCGGCCAGATCAGGTAGAACTGCTCCTCGGTCGCGAGCGTCCACAGATGGAACGTCGCGTCGCTCGCGTGGCAGAACGGCAGGTTGCCCGTCCACGTGAGGGCGACCACGACCGTCTTGACCAGCTCGTCGCGATCGCCCAGCGGGTCGAGGAGCAGGGTCACGACGACCACCCCCGCGACCAGGAGCAGCAGTGCCGGGACCAGCCGGCGGGCTCGGCGCGCATAGAAGCGCCGCAGGTCGAGCCGACCGCGGCGGTCCAGCTCCTCGGACAGCAGCCCGGTGATCAGGTAGCCGCTCAGCGCGAAGAACATCACCACGCCCACCACGCCCGAGCCCGGGGCGACCGCGGGCACGGCGTGCCGCAGGATCACCAGCCCGATCGCGATGCCGCGCAGCAGGTCCAGCCCGGCGATCCGCTGGGTCACGCCGCGTGCTGAAGGAGGACGTCGCGGACGAGCAGGTCCAGCAGGTCGGCGTACGACGTCCCGGCGGCTGCGAACATCTTCGGGACCTGGGACTGCTCGGTGAACCCCGGCATCGTGTTGACCTCGTTGAGCACCGGACCCTCGGCGGTCACGAAGAAGTCGATCCGCGCGACGCCCGCGCAGCCGAGGGCGTCGTACATCGTCACCGCGGCCTCCTCCAGGGCCTTGCGCTCCGCGTCCGCCAGGGTGGCCGGGATCCGGAAGTCGGCGCTGCCGTCGTACTTCGTCGCGTGGTCGAAGATCCCGTCCGTCACGATCTCCAGTGTGGGTGCGACCACGCGGCTGCCGTCGGGTCGGCCGAGGACGGCGAGGTCGACCTCGCGGCCGGTCACCACCTCCTCGACCAGCACCCGGTGGTCGAGGGCCAGCGCGGCGGCGAGCGCCGGTGCCAGCTCCTCGGCGTGCCGGACCAGGGTCACGCCGAGGCTCGAGCCGGCCGCTACCGGCTTGACCACGACCGGGTGGGTGAAGACGTACGCCGACGCCGTAGCGGTGGTGAGCAGGACGTCGTCGGCGACCAGGACGCCGAGCCCGCGGGCGACCAGCTTGGTGGCCCACTTGTCCATGGCCAGCGCGCCGGCGCCGACGCCCGAGCCGACGAACGGGATGCCGGCCAGGTCGCAGAGAGCGGCGATCGTGCCGTCCTCGCCGCGCGGGCCGTGCACCACCGGGACGGCGACGGCGCAGCTGCGCAGCACGTGCACCGCCCCGGCGAGCCCGATCGGCCGCTGCTCGCCGTCGCGCCAGACGCCCTCGGGGTCGATGGTCAGCGGTACGACGTCGTAGCGCCCGGTGGCCAGGGCCACGGCGACCGCGGACGCCGAGGCCAGCGATATTTCATGCTCGCAGTTCTGCCCACCGCCGATCACCGCAACCCGAGGCCTCACCGGACCTCCCTCGCTGTGCGGAGCCCGAGCCCCGTCACGATCTCGTGCTCGATCGTGTCCGCCCAGACGGCCCACTCCGCCACCGTCGGCTCCCCGTCGTGCCCGGGCCCGAAGACGGTCACGAGATCGCCGGCCTGTGCGCCCGCGTCGCCGAGGTCGACGACCGCCATGTCCATGGAGATGCGACCGACGAGCGGCCGCCGCCGGCCGCGCACCCACACCTCGGCCCGCCCGGATGCCGCTCTCGGCAGCCCGTCGGCGTAGCCCAGGGGCAGCAGGCCGAGCTCGGTGCCGGTCGGCGCGGTCCAGGTGTGGCCGTAGCCGACCGGGGTGCCGGCATGCACGCGCCGAACGCTGACCAGCGGAGCGGTGAGCGTGAGCGCGGGGTGGAGGCGAGTGGTGCCGGACGGGTCGATCCCGACGAGCCCGGCCCCGACCCTGCTCATCGTGTGGTGGCTCAGCGGGTCGGTGAGCGTGGCTGCCGTCGCGGCCAGGTGGCGGTGGGTGGGCCGTAGCCCGGTCGCCCGGGCGGTCTCCACGCCCCAGGCGAACCGGGCCCGTCCGAGGGCGTTGCCCGGGTCGTCGGGCACGTCGGCGCACGCAAGGTGGCCCATCACGCCGACCACGCGCACCAGACCCTGGCGCTCCGCTCGTCGGGCGCCCCGGCACAGGTCCGCCCACTCCGAGGGCGCCGCGCCGTCGCGGGCCATGCCGGAGTCGAGGTGCAGGTGCACGGCTGCGCCCGGCGTACGGGCGACGGCCTCGAGGTGCTCGCGGCTGGGGATCGCGACCTCCACGTCGTGTGCCACGGCGGTCGCGAAGTCGGCGTCGACGGGGTTGAGCCAGCTCAGCAGCGGGGCGTCGATGCCCTCGGCGCGGAGCGCGACGGCCTCGTCGAGGCTGGTCACCCCGAGCCGGGTCGCCCCGTGGGCCAGGGCGGTGCGCGCGACCGCACCGGCGCCGTGGCCGAACCCGTCGGCCTTGACCACCGCCATCAGCTCGCCGGTCGCCCGGCGGGTCAGCAGCTCCACGTTCGCCGCGACGGCGGTCAGGTCGACGTCGAGCCTCGGGCCGACGCCGTGGCGCCGGGGGAGGGCGAGCACGGTCATGCAGCCGCTCCTGCGGGGATCTCGACAGGCCCGTAGACGGCCGCCGGCGCATCGGTGGTGAGCGCCCAGTAGCGGTCGCCGTAGGACCAGTGCCACCACTCGGTGGGGTAGTTGACGAAGCCGGACCAGGTCAGCACGGTGGCGAGGAGCCTCCGGTGTGACCGGGCGAAGCGGCTGATGTCGGCCGAGGCGAAGTAGCAGGCGCCGGAGGACTGCTCGGGCGTTGCGTCGACCGGCGTGCCCATCTCGACCTCCTCCCCGCGCGCGTCGACGAGAGTGAGGTCGACGGCCGCGCCGGCCACGTGCGGCGCGACCGCGAGCGGGGAGACGAAGCGGGAGACCAGCCGGTCCAGGTCGCCGGGCGAGATGCCCGGTCGGGCGGCGCAGACCTCGGCGGAGTAGCGCGCGATGATCGCCCGCTGGTCGGCCACCGAGCGGTGACCCTCGACGACCCGGAGCTGGAGCCCGCCGGACAGGAGGGTCTGGGCGGCCGCCAGGCGGGTGGCCACGCCGGCGCGGACCAGGGCGCGGGCCGGGCCGAACGACGCGTCCAGGGCCACAAGTGGCTCGCGGTTGTCGACCAGCGGCACGGCGGAGACGCGGGCGTCCGACAGGAGGATCGTCATGCCGTCAACGATCGCGGCCGGACCCCGTCGCCCGCCTCCACCTGAGGTGCCGAAGGGCTGTCCTCGAGGACGAGTCAATGGCCCGCAGGCGGACGTGAAGCCCGGCCGGTGCGGCGCAGGCTGGCGGCCATGATTCCGATGACCCTGCGCGAGGTCGCCCGCGTCGCCGGCGGCCACGTCGAGGGTGACGCCGACGTCGTCGTCTCCGGGGCGGCGTACCTCGACAGCCGCGCGCCGGTCCCCGGCGGGCTGTTCGTCGCCCTCGCGGGAGACCGGGTGGACGGCCACGAGTGCGCCGCCGGGGCGCACGCCGTGCTCGGGTCACGGGCCACCGCGGCGCCCACGGTCGTGGTCCGCGA
This sequence comes from Nocardioidaceae bacterium, assembly GCA_033854925.1. Lineage (GTDB taxonomy): Bacteria > Actinomycetota > Actinomycetes > Propionibacteriales > Nocardioidaceae > Nocardioides. The sequence continues at coordinate 7,386 of JAWWPK010000113.1, forward strand.
CCCGATGGTGGGCCTGGCTCGGCTGGCGCGCCACGTGGTCGACGCGGTGCGGCCGACCGTCCTCGCGGTCACCGGCTCGAACGGCAAGACCGGGACCAAGGACCACCTCGCGACGTTGCTGCCGGGCGGCCTCGTGACGGCCGGCAACCTCAACAACGAGCTCGGGGTCCCGATCACCTGCCTGGGGCTGCGTCCCTCGACCGAGCAGCTGGTGCTCGAGATGGGCGCGCGCGGCATCGGTCACCTCTCGTGGCTGTGTGAGATCGCGCCCCCCACCGTGGCCGCCGTGCTCGGGGTCGGGACGGCGCACGTCGGACAGTTCGGGTCGACAGAGCTGACCGCGTGCGCCAAGGGCGAGCTGGTCGAGGCGCTGGACGCCGGCGGCACCGCGGTGCTCAACGCCGACGACCCGCGGGTCGCGGCGATGGCCGCGCGCACCGTCGCCCGGGTGCTCACCTTCGGTGCCACAGGCGAGGTCACCTGGCGGTCGATGGCGCTGGACGAGCTGGGGCGGCCATCCTTCGAGCTCGGGTACGGCGGCGCGTGGACCCCGGTCCGGCTGACGCGGGTCGGCGCGCACCAGGTCACCAACGCGACCGCTGCGGCGGCGATGGCGCTCGCGGTCGGAGAGCCACTCGACGCGATAGCGGCCCGGTTGTCGCGGAGCCCGGCGGCCTCGCCGCACCGGATGCAGCTCCGATTCCGCCGCGACGGGCTGCTGGTGCTCGACGACACCTACAACGCCAACCCGGAGTCCGTCGCTGCGGCACTCGACACCCTGGTGGCCGTGGGCCGCCGACGCCCCGGCCGGACGGTCGCAGTGCTCGGCGAGATGCGCGAGCTCGGGGGCCTCGCCTTCGGGGCGCACCGGGCCGTCGGCCGGCACGCGCGGGAGCTGGGCGTGGACGTGGTCGTCTCGGTGGGAGCCGCGGCCGCCGGCATCGCGCTGGCTGCCGGTGGCCTGCCGATGGCCGGCCGCGACGACGCCCTGGCCTGGCTGGCGGACGAGCTGGAGCCGGGCGACGCCGTCCTGGTCAAGGGATCACGGGCGGGCGGGCTGGAAGCGCTGGTCGACGCGCTCCTCACCAACGGCAGGATGGAGCCGTGGACTCCTCCTGGCGCGCCGCGATCACCGCCACCCGCCAATGCCTGACCGGCTGCGCCATCGGTGAGGTGCTCGGGATGGTGATCTCCACGGCGGCCGGTTGGGGAAACGTTGCGAGCATCGTCGTCTCGGTGCTGCTCGCCTTCTTCTTCGGCTACCTGCTCACCTTCACCGGCCAGCGCCGCTCGGGGCTGGCGGTCACGGACGCGGCGCGCATCGCGTTGGCCGCCGACACCGTCTCCATCCTGGTGATGGAGGTCGTCGACAACGGCACCCTGCTGGTCTGGCCGTCGGCCATGGATGCCGGGCTGGCCGACCTGCTCTTCTGGGGCTCGCTCGTGGCCTCGCTGGCGATCGCCTTCGTGGTCACCGTGCCGGTGAACCGGGCCATGATCGCCCGCGGGCTCGGGCACGCGAAGGCGCACGCGGCACACTCCGGGCATGCCGACCACCACGAGCCCTGAGTGGCTCGTGGACGGCGCGTGTGTGCGTCAGCGCTTGGCGGAGGTCGAGGGCGGAACGGCCCCCGGCTTCGCTTCTTCACCTTGCAGAGGCCGTGCCGGCCTGTGCCCCCCGAGAATCACACTTTGAAACTAGCCGACCGGAGGATGCCGAACCATCACCAAAAGGGGTGTAACGGCGTCGTGTCGGCCGAGCCGCGGGCGCCCTCGACGTTCTGCCATCATGCCCGCCATGACCTCCACGCCGGGAAGAGCTCTGGAACTCGGCCAGGGCACCGGGCCGCTCCGAGGCGTCAAGGTCGTGGAGATCGCAGGGATCGGTCCCGGGCCGCACGCGTGCATGATCCTGGCCGACCTCGGCGCCGACGTACTCCGGGTGGAGCGGCCCGGCGGGCAGCTGCTCTCCGGTGGGGCCACGATGCTGCTCAACCGCGGCCGCCCGAGCGTCGCCCTGGACCTGAAGCATCCAGAAGCCGCGGCGACGGTCCTCGAGCTGGTCAGGGGCGCCGATCTCCTGGTCGAGGGGATGCGGCCCGGCGTGACCGAGCGGCTCGGGATCGGTCCCGAGCACTGCCACGCGGTCAACCCGCGGCTCGTCTACGGCCGGATGACCGGGTGGGGACAGGACGGCCCGCTGGCCCAGGCCGCCGGCCACGACCTCAACTACATCTCCGTGGCCGGCGCGCTCTTCGGGATGGGCCAGACCCCTGACCGGCCCCAGTTCCCGACGAACCTGGTCGGTGACTTCGGCGGCGGGTCGACGTACCTCGTCATCGGGCTGCTGGCCGCGCTCCTCGAGGCCCGGGTGTCGGGCAAGGGACAGGTCGTGGACGCCGCGATCGTGGACGGTACGGCGCACCTCAACGCGATGACCTCGGCGTTCCTCGCGAGCGGCGGCTACCAGGAGCGGCGCGGCGCCAACCTGCTCGACGGCGGGGTGCCCTACTACGACGTGTACGAGACCTCCGACGGCAAGCACGTGTCGGTCGGAGCCCTGGAGCCTCAGTTCTACGCGACCCTGATCAGCATGCTCGGCCTCGAGGGCACCGCGCCGGGACAGGCCGAGCTGGACCGCTACGACGAGCTGCGGACCCTGCTCACCGACACCTTCAAGCAGCGGACCCAGGCCGAGTGGGTCGAGCTGTTCGAGGGCACCGACGCCTGCGTGGCCGGGGTGATCCCGGTCCGCGAGGCCCCGGAGCACCCGCACCTCAGGGCCCGGCAGACCTTCGTCGAGCACGAGGGCCTGATGCAGCCGCAGCCGGCCCCCCGGTTCTCCCGGACCGGGGCGACGCTGTCGCTGCCGCCCCCGCCGACCGCCGGCACGCACACCCGGGACGCGCTCACCGCGTGGGGCATCGCCGATGTCGAGGGGCTCATCGAGCGCGGTGTCGCAGTCCAGGCATGAGACCTTTCCTCTTTCTCGGGATCCGAGCCCAGGACGCTGCCGCTTCTGACGAGTACGCCGCCGTCCTGCGCTGCTCCGGGCTCGACGAGCGCGACGTACGCCGGGTGCGGATGGAGCGTGACGAGCTCGAGGCGCTGGACCTCGACGACTGGTCCGGGATCATCATCGGCGGCGGGCCGTGGAACGTCAGCGACCCCGAGGAGACCAAGGCTCTCGAACAGCAGCGTGGTGAGGCGCGGCTGCGGGAGCTCGCGCTGCAGGCGCTGGACGCGGACTTCCCGTTCCTCGGCGCCTGCTACGGGATCGGCACCCTCGGCACCCTGGGCGGCGGCGTGGTCGACCGGCAGTGGTCCGAGCCGATCGGCGCGGTCACCATCACGCTCACCCCCGAGGGCCGGGTGGATCCGCTGCTGGGCGGGCTGCCGGCGTCCTTCGACGCGTTCCTCGGCCACAAGGAGGCGGTGTCGAGCCTGCCCCGCGCCGCCGTACTCCTCGCCTCGTCGCAGACCTGCCCCGTGCAGGCTTTCCGCCTCGGCCGGCACGTCTACGCCACCCAGTTCCACCCCGAGCTCGATGTCGCCGGCCTGGTCACCCGGATCGAGACCTACCGGCACTTCGGCTACTTCGAGCCGGACGAGGGCGCCGAGCTGATCCGCCTGGCCCGCGCCGCCGTGGTCACCGAGCCGCCGCGCATCCTGGCCCGCTTCGTGGAGCTGTATGCCCGGTAGCGGGTCGTCGCGGCCAGTTTCCCGGGGCGCCCGGGGATTCCGTCCGCGCCAGTCCTTGTTGTGACACAACGTCACAGATAGTTTTGCCCCGTGACATCCCCCGAGCACGTCGACGTCCTGATCGTCGGAGCCGGCCTGTCCGGAATCGGTGCGGCCTGCCAGCTCCGCGAGCACCTGCCCACCAAGTCCGTGGCGGTGCTCGAGGCGCGCGAGGCGAGCGGCGGCACCTGGGACCTGTTCAAGTACCCCGGCATCCGCTCCGACTCCGACATGTTCACCTTCGGGTTCAGCTGGCGGCCCTGGCCGGGCGACCAGGCGCTCGCGGACGGGCCGATGATCCTCGACTACCTGCGCACCGTCGCCGAGGAGTACGGCGTCGATGAGCTGATCCGCTACCAGCACAGGGTCACCGGCGCGAGCTGGGACTCCGAGACCGCCCTCTGGACCGTCGAGATCGACCACGCCGGTACGCCCACCACCCTCACCGCCGGCTTTCTCTGGGGCTGCTCGGGCTACTACCGCTACGACGAGCCCTACGCGCCGGAGTTCCCGGGCGCTGACCGCTTCGAGGGCACGGTCGTGCACCCGCAGCACTGGCCCGAGGACCTCGACTACGCCGGCAAGCGGGTGGTCGTCGTCGGCAGTGGCGCGACCGCCGTGACCCTGGTGCCGGCCATGGCCCCGACGGCGGGCCACGTGACGATGCTGCAGCGCTCGCCGTCGTACGTCCTCAGCCGACCGGCCCGCGACCGGCTCGCGAGCGCGCTCGGCAGGCTGCCGACCAAGGTGTCCTACCCGGTGGTGCGCTGGGCCAACATCCTGCTGACCGTCGGGTCCTACCAGGTCGCGCGGCGCCGGCCGGGGTTCATGAAGGGACTGATCCGCAAGGGCGTCGAGGCACAGCTGCCCGACTCCGTCGACGTGGACGTGCACTTCAAGCCGCGCTACGACCCGTGGGACCAGCGGCTCTGCTTCGTGCCGGACGGCGACCTGTTCCGCGCCCTGCGCAAGGGCCAGGCCTCGATCGTCACCGACACGATCGAGACGTTCACCCCGAAGGGGATCCGGCTCACCTCCGGCCAGGAGCTCGAGGCGGACATCATCGTCACCGCGACCGGGCTGCAGCTGCTCGCGTTCGGCGGCCTCGACCTGGTCGTGGACGGCGAGCCCGTCGACTTCTCGAGGACGATGGCCTACAAGGCGCTGATGCTCAGCGGGGTGCCCAACTTCGCCTACACGGTCGGCTACACCAACGCGTCGTGGACCCTGAAGGCCGACCTGGTGTCGACGTACGTCGTGCGGCTGCTCGAGCACCTCGACAAGATCGGGGCACGGGCCGCGGTCCCGGTCCGGCAGCCCGAGGTCGGCGAGATCCCGTTCATGGACTTCCAGTCCGGCTACGTGCTGCGCGCGCTGGACCGGCTGCCCAAGCAGGGCGACCGGGCGCCGTGGCGACTCAAGCAGAACTACCTGACAGATCTGCGCACCATCAAGCGTGGCGACATCGACGACGGCGTGCTCGCCTTCGACCGGGTGCCGGCAACGTCGAGTGACCCGGCTCTCACCCGCGTTTGAGGGACGGCAATATCGGAGACCGGTGGGGTCCGACAACGCACCGGAGGTGCACGATGGGCTTCGACGACAAGGTCGACAACAAGGGCGAGGAGCTCAAGGGTCGCGCCAAGGAGGCCGCGGGTGCGGTCTCCGGCGACGACGAGCTCAAGAACGAGGGGCGAGCCGACCAGGCCGAGTCCTCGGTCAAGCAAGCCGGCGAGAAGGCCAAGGACGCGGTCGGCGACATCAAGGACGCGTTCAAGAAGTAGTCACACACGTCACACCCGCCACGATGCGGGTTTTGCGGGCCGCTCTGCCACACTGGTGAGAGCGGCCCGTTCACGTCTTACCCCGGGCCAGCCCCCGCCTCTGCGATGGCGGCCGGGCCACCACAGACTCAAACCCTCTGGTGAGACACCACCATCGAGAGTGATCTCCCTTGTCTTCCGCACGCTCCACCCCGTCCTTCGCCGACCTCGGCGTACCCCACGACCTCGTCGCTGCCCTCAAGGCGCGCGACATCACCACGCCCACCCCGATCCAGGCCGCCACGCTGCTCGACTCGCTGGCCGGCCGGGACGTGCTCGGCCGCGGCCGCACCGGCTCCGGCAAGACCTACGCCTTCCTGCTGCCCTTGGTCGCCCGGCTCTCCGAGTCCGGCCGGCCGCGCCGCGCGGGCAAGCCCCGCGCGCTGATCCTCGCGCCGACCCGTGAGCTGGTCGGCCAGATCGAGCAGGCGCTGATCCCCCTCGCCGCCACCGCGGGGCTGACCACGCGCACCGTCTTCGGCGGCGTCGGGCAGCACCCGCAGGTCCAGGGGCTGCGCCGTGGCGTCGACATCGTGCTGGCCTGCCCGGGCCGCCTCGAGGACCTCATCCAGCAGGGTCACTGCGACCTCGGCGCCGTCGAGGTCACCGTGCTCGACGAGGCCGACCACATGGCCGACCTCGGCTTCCTGCCCTCCGTACGCCGGCTGCTCGCCGCCACCCCGAAGTCGGGCCAGCGGCTGCTGTTCTCGGCGACCCTCGACCGGGGCGTCAACGTCCTGGTCAAGCAGTTCCTCAACCAGCCGGTGACCCACGAGGCCGACTCGGCGCAGTCGCCGGTCAGTGAGATGGACCACCACGTGCTGCACGTGGCGCGCGAGCAGCGCGTGCCGGTGCTCGTCGACCTGACCAGCGCACCGGGGCGAACCCTCGTGTTCACCCGGACCAAGCACGGCGCGAAGGCGCTGGCCCGCCAGCTCAACCGCAGCGGCGTGCCGACGGTCGAGCTGCACGGCAACCTCAGCCAGGGTGCCCGCACCCGCAACATGGACTCGTTCCACGCCGGCACGGCGACCACGATGGTCGCCACCGACATCGCCGCCCGCGGCATCCACGTCGACGACATCGCCCTCGTGGTGCACGCGGACCCGCCGTCCGAGCACAAGGCCTACCTGCACCGCTCGGGCCGTACGGCGCGGGCCGGCGCGGCCGGCACCGTGATCACCCTCATGACCGAGGACCAGGTGCGCGACGTGCGCGACCTGACCCGGGCGGCCGGCATCAAGCCGACCATCACGCGGATCGACGGTCCGCGGCACCCGATACTGACCACGCTCGCCCCCGGGGAGCGGGTCCTGGTGGCCGGTGGCCTCGGCGTCACCGCCGAGGAGCCCGAGCGCCGGTCCGGTGGCGGTCGCAACCGCGGCCGGTCCGGAGGCCAGCGTCGTTCGGGTGGTCAGCCGCGGTCCGGCGGTCAGCGTCGCTCGTCGTCGGGCTCCGCGGCTCCTGCGGGCGGTGGCAACCGGAACCGTCGTCGCGGCGGCCAGTCGTCGTCCTCCTCCGGGCGTGCGCACGACGCGGCGTCGTTCAGCTCCGGCCGCCGCTGAGGCTCCCGCTCCGTAGGATCGGCTCGATGAGCCAGCTGCAGGGGTGGCTGCGCGGGGCGCTGTGGGACGTGGTCCCCCGGGACCACCGGGAGAGCGACCGCGACCTGCGCCGCCGGCAGCTGGTCACGCTCGCCGTCGTGGTCCTCGGCGCGGTCGTGCTCGGCTTCTCGCTACGGCTGGACCCGGGCAGCCGGTGGTTCTACGCCACCACGCTCGGCCTGGCCGGTCTGTGGACCGGGGGCGCGTTCGCCTCCGGTTCGCTGCACCTCGGCCGGATCCCGGTGGGGCGGGGGACGTCCCGGCCGGTGGCCGCACCGATCGTGCTCGGGCTGCTCCTGGCCGGGATCTTCGTGGCCGGCGCCTTCCTGGTGCGGACCCTGGACTTCCTCGACGGCCTGGAGGGGCATGTCGTGAACATCATCGACTTCGCCGACCAGGGCTCGACGCCACTGCTGGTGCTGGTCACCGCGGTCAACGGGATCGCCGAGGAGCTGTTCTTCCGTGGGGCGGCATACGCCGCGATCCCGACGCGCCCGGTGCTCTGGACGACCGCGGCGTACGTCGCGGTGACGGCCGCCTCCGGCAACGTGATGCTGACCTTCGCGGCCCTGCTGCTCAGCGTGCTCGTCGGCCTCGAGCGCCGGGCCAGCGGCGGCATCCTCGGCCCGATACTCACCCACTGCACCTGGTCGCTGACCATGTTGATCGCGCTGCCGCTGGTCTTCTGATCAGCGTGAGCGCTTCTCCTCGGCGATCGCGCGCTCGACGGCGTCGCGGTAGGACAGCGGATCGCCCGGGACGATGTCCTGGATGGCGAAGTCGGTCTGGAGCACCTCGGTGCTCATCGAGTCGATCAGGTTGCCGGCGGTGGTCGAGTCGACGTTCGTCACCAGCCCGATCCACAACGACGAGAGTCGCGGCGTGAGCACGGGGACGGTCACGATCGGCACCCGGCGTCCGTTGAGGACCTCGGCGGCCTGCTGGAGCATCTGCACGTAGGTGAGCCGGTCGGCGCCGCCGATCTCGTAGACCTGGCCGAAGGTCTTCTCGACACCGATCACGCCGACGAGGTAGCGGATCACGTCGTCGACCGCGATCGGTTGGGTGCGGGTGTCGGCCCAGCGCGGCACGACCATGGCGGGCAGGTTCTTCACCAGCTGCCGGGTCATCTCCCAGGAGATCCCGCCGGCGCCGACCACGATCGCGGCGCGCAGCACCGTCACCGGCACGCCGGAGACGCCGAGCAGCTTCTCGACCTCGCGCCGCGAGCGCAGATGGGGTGAGAGCTGGACGTCGTCCTTGCCGAGCCCACCCATGTAGACGATCTGCCGGACGCCGCTCGCCACCGCCGCGTGGCCGAAGCCCAGGGCCGCTTCGGCGTCCTTGTGCTCGAAGTCGTTGTCGTCGAGCGAGTGCACGAGGTAGACCGCGACGTCGACGCCCTCCAGCGGCTCGGCCAGCGAGCCGGGGTCGAAGACGTCGCCCGGGACGGGGTCACCGGGACCGTCGTAGTCGTCCGGGCGGCGGGTCATCGCCCTGACCCGGTGCCCCTCCTCGACGAGCGCGCGCACCAGCCGGCTGCCGATGAAACCGGTCGCACCGGTCACCAGCACCGTCAGGGTCTCGCCACCCGTCGAGTCGCTCATCGGGCAGATCCTAGGGACACGCCGACTGGTACCCGATCCCGACGCGGGTTGGGCTGACCCGGATGCGGCAGTCAGTGCCCGCCCGGATGCGCTCCGGTCCCGAGACGGTCAGGCTGGCGCCATGGGCGTACGTCGGGCACTGGCCATCTCGAGAAGGACCGTTGCGGTTGCCGTGGTGGTGGCTGTGGTGGCCTGCACCGCGCCGTCGGAAGATCCGGTACCTCGGGACGAGCCGAGTGCGGAGGCCGCTGCGCCGCGGACCGAGGACACGCCCAAGGCCTTAGCCGCGACCGGGGACGAGCCCAGCGCCAACGTCGTCACGGCGGTGACCTCGGCAGGCATCCGCATCGTGGCGGCGGATGGCAGCACGGCGTACGGCGCAGTTGCCCCTGCGTCGGGGATCGAGGTGACCGAGGAGCAGCTGGCGGGTCTCGTGGCCGAGTCGGAGGCGCACAGCGGGTCGCTCGGCGCAACGCTGGACGGGATGATCCCGACGGACGTCCCCGTGTCGGCGTTCCTGGTTGGCTACGCACTCGGCGCGGACACGCCTGCCGCCCACCTGACCTCGACGATGCTCGAGGGGCAGGACCTGACCCACCCGGACCGGGTGGTCTTCCCGGCCCTCGTCCCGATGCTGTTTGCCGCCGACCTCGCGCACGCGGCCGGCGACCCGGATGCGGTGACCCTGGCGCCGTCGGCGTACTCCAGCGGGCAGCTGTGCAGCAGCGTCTCCGCCTCGATCACCCGCGGTATCAACGCCGTGTTCGACGCCCTGCACGTCAACTACGTGAACATGCCGAAGACGGGCGTCGGCCTCCTGGACAGCATCATCCAGGGAATGGCCGACCTGGTAGTCGCCGGCGTGAACATCGTCGTCGAGGCGGGCCGGATCCTGGTCCTCGGCCTGAAGAAGTTCCTCGTTGACCAGGTGCTCGCCGTCGTGGCCAAGGTGGCGGCGATCGCCGCCATGGTGGCCGGCTTCGCCACATGGGTGCGCCCGGTGAACCTGTCGATCGGTTTCAGTCCCACCGAGGCCCAGAAGGGTGTGGATCCGAACCCGGTGACCGCCACCCTGACCGCGTCGACGGACCTTGGGTACGGCAACCTCGACTGGCCGCCGGAGTTCGTGGACTGCGCCAAGGAGGCCGGGGTGGCGTTGCCGGAGCTGAAGCCGGTCGGCGAGCACGTCCAATGGGAGCTCACCGGGGATCCGGACCTGCTCATCTCGAGCAAGCCGGGTCAGAAAGCGCTCGTGGACGGCGGACCAGGGCTCGCCACTGCCACGTGGGACCTGGTGACAGGGACCGAGGCCCCTGGCCTGTCGGGCCCGACAGAGGTCGCCACGGCGAGGGTGACAGCCGACGTTGAGCGCAGCAAGGTGAAGGAACTGCTCCAGACCGTGGTGGCGATGGCTGCTCACTGGCTGGCGGGCCCTCTTCCCGCGTTTGTCCGCAAGCCGCTGGAGGCCGCCGTCACCGACGCGGTGGTCGGACTGCTGAAGGACCTCGTCAAGCTGACGGACCTGCATGCGAGTCGGTTCATCGATGTCACGTACCACACGGCGGACAAGAACAAGCCGAAGAAGACCAGGGAGGTGTGGGACGGCGCCTGGACCGACGACGTCTACTCACTCGCGGGCAGCTTCAGCCTCGATGTCCGCCGCACCGGAAGCTCGATGGAGGGGACGTTGTCGGTGTCCGGCGCGCCATGCCTTTCCGGCGGGGCTCTACAGGCCACCGTGGACGGCGACCAGGTCCAGTTCGGGCTGGTCGCGGGCGGCAGGGACCTCATCACGTTCACCGGAGTGATCCAGGGTCGCCGCGGAGTCGGCACGTGGGTCACGGGCTCGGAGTGCGGGAACGGCGCGGGTGCCTGGCAGGCCCAGCTCACCTCGTCCTCGGCCGGTTGAGGGCGAGCGGCTCATCGGCTGCGGCGAGCGATGCCCTCGCGTTTGGTCTCGTCCATGCCGGCTTCGTACGCCGACACGAGGGCCGCGATCGAGAGCGGCTTGATCTTCTCGACGACCTGGCGCACGGTCTCGGGCGAGGCGCCCTGGTCGCGGTAGACCGGCCAGACCAGGGTCCGGAACACGTCGTAGAGCTCCTTGGCCACCTCGCGGCCGTGCCGCGCGTACATGTCGGCGGCCGCCAGCGCCGCCTCGACCGGGAAGCCCAGGTCGAGCAGGCCGAGGCCGACGGACAGCTGGGAGACCGCCACTTGGTACTGACCGCGCTTCAGGGGGAAGACCACACCGAGCGCGGCCAGGGTGCGCAGGTCGTCGTCGCTGAGCTCGCGGCCGGCGCGGGTGGACAGCTCGCCGCGCGACATCTCGATCGGCCGCTCGACGTCCCAGGGCGCCAGCATCGTCCGGGCCAGCGCGAGGTCCTCGGGCGTCGCGTCGGAGGGGATGCCGGCGACGTACTTCTCGATCGCGGAGAGGGTGAAGCCGTGGCTCTGCAGCTCCTGGACCAGCTCCAGCCGGCCGACGTGGTCGCGGGAATAGTAGCCGGAGCGGCCCTTGCGGATCGGCGGCGGCACCAGGCCGCGCGAGGTGTAGAACCGCACGTTGCGCACGCTCATGCCGGCGCGTTCGCAGAGCTCGCCGAGGGTGAGCAGCTTGTCGTCCACCACGACCTCCTCCCGCTGACGCCGGGTGAGTCAGACCACACGACGGATCCTGTTGACCGTGACACTAATGGTGTCACAATCGGGCCATGGCATCGGTTTCAGCACAGGAAGCATTCGTGTACGACCACCTCCGGACTCCACGCGGCAAGGGCAAGGCCGCGGGGTCTCTCCACGAGGTGAAGCCGGTCGACCTCGTGGTCGGCCTGATCGACAAGCTGCGGGAGCGCAACCCGAGCCTCGACACCAACCGCATCGACGACGTCGTGCTGGGGGTCGTGTCGCCCGTCGCCGACCAGGGCGGCGACATCGCCAAGACGGCTGCGCTCGCCGCCGGGCTGCCGGAGACGACTGCCGGCGTCCAGCTCAACCGCTTCTGCGCCTCGGGTCTGGAGGCCGTCAACCAGGCGGCGTCCCGCGTCCGCGGCGGCTTCGAGCAGCTGATCCTCGCCGGCGGCGTGGAGTCGATGAGCCGGGTGCCGATGGGCTCCGACGGCGGCGCCTGGGCATCCGACCCCGCGACCGCGCTCAAGACCGGCTTCGTGCCACAGGGCATCGGTGCGGACCTGATCGCCACCATCGAGAGCTGGTCCCGCGACGACGTGGACGCGTTCGCCGCGGAGTCTCACCAGCGCGCTGCGAAGGCGTGGGCGAACGGCTACTTCGACAAGTCGGTCATCCCGGTCAGGGACCTCAACGGCGTCACCGTCCTCGACCACGACGAGCTGATCCGCCCCGACACCACGCCCGAGGGGCTGGCCGGCCTCAAGCCGAGCTTCGCCCAGATCGGTGCGGACGCCGGCTTCGACGACGTCGCGCTGGAGAAGTACCACTGGGTCGAGAAGATCAACCACGTCCACCACGCCGGCAACTCC
>JAWWPK010000114.1:0-3858 GCA_033854925.1 Nocardioidaceae bacterium
GCCCACCATGGGCGGCGTCGTCATCATCGTCGCGACCCTGATCGGCTACTTCGTCGCGCACCTGTTCGTCTCGAACCAGCACGGTCGCGGCCCGACCGCCAGCGCCCTCCTGGTGCTCGGCCTGATGACCGCCCTCGGCCTGGTCGGCTTCCTCGACGACTTCATCAAGATCCGCAAGCAGCGCTCGCTCGGCCTGACCGCGGCCGCGAAGTTCTTCGGCCAGCTGCTGACGGGTGTCGGCTTCGCCATCGCTGCGCTGCAGTTCCGCAACGCCGACGGTCTGGCCCCCGCGTCCCGGCACCTGTCGTTCGTGCGTGACTACGAGGGCATCGCACTCGGCACGGTCGGCTTCGTGATCTTCGCCTACCTGATCGTCACGGCGACCTCCAACGCGGTCAACCTGACCGACGGTCTCGACGGCCTCGCCAGCGGCACCAGCGTGATGGTCTTCGCCGCCTACGTCGTCATCGCCTTCTGGGAGTTCGGCAACGCGTGCACCCGCGTCACAGCCACGGCGCAGGGCGCCTGCTACAGCGCGCGCGATCCACTCGACGTCGCGCTCGTCGCCGCGGCCGCGATGGGCGCCTGCTTCGGCTTCCTGTGGTGGAACGCCTCACCGGCGAAGATCTTCATGGGCGACACCGGGTCGCTCGCCCTCGGCGGGCTGCTCGCCGGCATCGCGATCGTCACGCGCACCGAGCTCCTCCTCGTCGTACTCGGTGGTCTGTTCGTCGTCGAGACGCTGTCGGTGATCCTGCAGGTGGGGGTCTTCAAGATGACCCGCAAGCGGGTGTTCAACATGGCACCGATCCATCATCACTTCGAGCTGGCCGGCTGGGTCGAGAACACCGTCATCGTGCGGTTCTGGATCATCGCCGGACTGGCCGTCGCCTTCGGCCTGGGCGTGTTCTACGCCGAGTTCCTCTCGGCCGGCCCCCCCGGTTGATGCCGACCGTCGCGTTCTGGCAGGTCATGATCGGCGTGCCGTCGCCGCGCTCGGGGCGCACGCTCGACCTCCGCACGCCGATCAGTCCGCCCCGAGACTCAAGATCAGCGTGCCGACGTCACGCTGCGCCGACAGGCTGCATGAGCGCACGCGGATCTTTGCGTGGTGGCGTAGGGGTCGACGGCTGATGCCTGGTCGTGGTGGCCAGGTAACTCGTCGGGGCCGGGTAAGTGGGACGTGGTGACCGAGTACGACGGGAGGCGCGTCGTCGTCGCGGGGGCGGGGATCAGTGGCGCGGCCGCGGCGCGGGTGCTGCGCGAGCGCGGGGCCGACGTCACCGTCGTCGACGCGCGGGGCGGCGACGGCGTCTTGGTCACGGACGTCGTGCCGGCGGGAACCGAGCTGGTCGTGACCAGTCCGGGCTGGCGCCCGGATGCACCGCTGCTGCTGGACGCGGCCGCGAAGGGCCTCGAGGTCATCGGCGAGGTCGAGCTCGCCTGGCGGCTGCGACCTGCGGACGCGGCACCGTGGCTGGCGGTGACCGGCACCAACGGCAAGACGACGACGGTGAAGATGCTCGCCTCGATCCTGTCGGCAGCGGGGCACCGCACGGTCGCCGCGGGCAACGTGGGACTGCCTCTGCTGGACGCGGTGCTGGACCCGTCGTACGACGTCCTCGCCGTCGAGCTCTCCAGCTTCCAGCTCCACTGGTCGTCGTCCCTGCGCCCCCTCGCGGGAGCGGTTCTCAACATCGCGCCCGATCACCTCGACTGGCACGGGTCGATGGCCGCGTACGCCGAGGCGAAGGCGCGCATCTGGGCGGGAGAGACGAGCATCGGCAATGCCGACGACGAGATCACCCGCACCCTGCTGCAGCGAGCACCCGGCCGTCGCGTCACCTTCACGCTGCGCACCCCCCGGTCCGGCGAGCTCGGCCTGGTGGAGGACCTCCTCGTGGACCGCGCGTTCGAGGACGTCGCGGGGGAGGCGACGGAGCTGGCGGCGCTGTCGGACTTGACCGTCCCGGGTGGGCACAACGTCGCCAACGCTCTCGCCGCGGCGGCACTGGCCCGTGCGTACGGCGTGCCGGCTGAGGCCGTCCGAGAGGGCCTGCGCGCCTTCGCCGCCGACCCCCACCGCAACGCCCTGGTGGCGACCCTCGACGGGGTCGCCTGGGTGGACGACAGCAAGGCCACGAACCCGCACGCCGCGGCCGCCAGTCTCGCGGCCTACGACCGGATCGTGTGGATCGCGGGTGGGCTGCTCAAGGGCGCCGACGTCGACGACCTCGTCCGCGGTGCAGCGCCGCAGCTGGCCGCTGTCGTCCTGCTGGGCACCGACCGCGCGGCCCTGCGTGACGCACTCGCGCGACACGCGCCGGATGTCCCCGTCGTGGAGGTGTCGCGACTCGACACTGGGGCCATGTCCGAGGTCGTTGCTGCCGCGCGCCGGTTGGCGCATCCCGGCGACACCGTCCTGCTCGCACCCGCCGCCGCATCCATGGACTGCTTCCGGGACTACAAGGAGCGCGGCGACCTGTTCGCCGCCGAGGTGCTGGCGTGACGGCTGTCCCGATGAGCATGGGCCGGGCGCAGGCGACCGACCGCGTGCCGGTGCTGCAGCGCCCGCTCGCCTCGTACTACCTGGTGCTCGCCAGCACCGTCGCCCTGCTCGTGCTGGGCCTGGTCATGGTGTTCTCCGCTTCCAGCGTCCGGTCCTACGCGACCTACAACTCGTCGTACGCCATCGCGATGAAGCAGGCCATCTTCATGGCCGTCGGCATCCCGTGCATGTGGGTGGCCTCCCGGCTGCCGATCCGGGTCTGGCGGATCCTCGGCTACCCGCTGCTGCTCGTCGCGCTCGCCGGGCTCGTGATCGTGCTGGTGCCGGGCATCGGGCGCAACGTCGACGGCGCAACGCGCTGGATCCCGCTGCCCGGTGGGTTCAACCTCCAGCCCAGCGAGCTCGGCAAGCTCGCCCTCGCGCTGTGGGGCGCGGACCTGCTGGTCCGCAAGAAGAAGCTGCTCGGGGAGTGGAAGCACCTGTTCGTGCCGCTGCTGCCGGTGGCCGGCCTGGTCTGCGTCCTCGTCATGCTCGAGCCCGACATGGGCACGACCCTCGCGACCGTCTCGATCGTCGTCGCACTCCTCTGGGTCGTCGGGACACCGCTGCGCTACTTCGCTGCCTTTCTCGCGGTCCTTGCCTCGCTGGGCGCGGCGCTCGCCGTCGCCGAGCCCTACCGACTGGCCCGGCTGACCGCCTTCCTCCACCCGTTCAACGACCCGCAGGGCACCGGCTACCAAGCCGTGCAGGGCCTGTACGCCCTGTCCTCCGGCGGCTGGTTCGGCCTGGGCCTCGGTGCCAGCAGGGAGAAGTGGGCCGGCGGCTTGCCCAACGCGCACACCGACTTCGTCTTCGCGATCATCGGTGAGGAGCTCGGCCTGCTCGGCACCTTCGCGGTGCTGTTGCTGTTCTCGACCCTGACCTACGCCGGCGTCCGCATCGCGAAGCGGTCGGTCGACCCGTTCGCCCGGCTCGCCGCTACCGGTGTGACCGCGTGGCTGGCGGCGCAGGCCCTCATCAACATGGGTGCGGTCGTCGGGCTGCTGCCGATCACCGGCATCCCGCTTCCGCTGATCTCCTTCGGCGGCTCGGCGCTGATCCCGACACTGGTCGCGATCGGGATGCTGCTGTCGTTCGCCCGGGCCGAGCCGGGCGCCCCGCAGGCTCTGGCGGCGCGCAACGGCCTGCTCGGGCTGCTCGGCCGCCGGGCGGCACCGAAGCCCAAGGCGAAGTCCAAGCCGCGCCCGCGTGCTGCGACCCGGCGCGCGGCCGCCCGGGGGCGGTGAGGTCGTGCAGGTCGTCGTCGCCGGCGGCGGCACGGCCGGCCTCGTGGAGCCGGCCCTCGCCCT
>JAWWPK010000115.1:0-6014 GCA_033854925.1 Nocardioidaceae bacterium
AAGATGGCGCACATGCTGGTCGAGACCCTGGCCGGCGACTTCGACCCGAGCGAGTTCGAGGACGACTACGCCGAGGCCGTCGAGAGCCTGGTCAAGACCAAGATCGAGGGCGGCGAGATCAAGCGCACCCCGACGTCGACGAAGACCTCGGGCGAGGTGGTCGACCTGCTCGCCGCGCTGCAGCGCTCGGTCGACGCCGCCAAGAACGCCCGCGGCGAGACCGGCTCGGAGATCTTCGACGACCTCGACGACGAGGACGAGAAGCCCGCCAAGAAGTCGGCGGCGAAGAAGACCACCAGGAAGTCGGCCGGCGCGAAGAAGACGACGACCAAGAAGGCCGCCGCGAAGAAGTCGGCGGCCAAGAAGACCACCGCCAAGAAGACCACCGCCAAGAAGACCACCAAGAAGGCGGCCGTCCGCAAGGCCAGCTGACTCAGGCGCCGCGCGTGTCCGGACGGATGGCGATCTCGAGGCTCAGCGCGCACGCCACGACGAGGGTGCGCAACGGCTCGTGGACGGTCTCCCTGATCCGGACGACGTAGTCGTCGGGACGCGAGAACTTCTTCATGTCGAGGCCGGCCCAGTCGCGGGTGATGGTCGCGACCTGACGGGTGTGGCTGTCCATGATCCGGAGGTCCCAGGCGACCCAGTTGTCGGTCTGGAGGTCGCCGAGGAAGTTGCCGTGGGGGCTCAGGAACGCGTACGTCGTCTCGTTGCGGCGCAGGCTCTGCTGGACGATCCGACCGGCCTCGCGGCCCTCGCTGTCGCGCACCTCGACCCAGCTCTTCGGCACACCGACGGGGCGGATCAGGGTCAGCACCACCGCGTGCTTGTCGTCCACCAGCTCGACGACGTCGTTCTTCGTCTCGTCGCGGGCGACGATCGAGCGCAGTCCGGGGCTCGGTCGGGCAACGGCCGGCGCGGCACGGCGCAGCATCCCGGCCTGGGTGCCGTCGGGGCGAAGCACCTTGCGGTCCGACCAGCGCCTGCCCAGGTCGGTGAACCGCTCCACCACGAGCAGGTCCTCGTCCAGGAGCGGGCTGCGGGTCGCCGCCTCCCGGGCCGGGCCGAGGGGCTCGTCCAGGCCGTTCTGCGCGCCGTCGCGCACGTACGGCGTCCAGCGTTGACCGTCGAAGAAGCGCATCTCGTGCCGGCCGTAGGGATCCTCGTGCCATCCCTCGACCTGGGCCTGGTGGTGCAGCTCCGTCACACGGCCGAGAGTAGGCCGGAAAGGCGCCCCGGCTCTGGGGTTTGGGCGAACTCGGCCGAGGTCAGGAACCGATGAGCCGGATGGCGGCGGCGATCTCGGCGGCCACCGCCACGGCGAGCGCCTCCCCCGTGTCGCCGTCCGGCTCGGGAACGACGTGGTGCGCGGTGCCGTGCGCGAGCAGGTCGACGGCGCGGATCCGCATGCTGCGGGCCTGCTCGGCGGCGTGCGCGGTGTCACCGTGCACGATCACGCTGGCCCCTTCAGGTGGCAGCGGCATCAGCCAGGCCTTCTCGGCGACGATCACCCGCTGGGCCGGCAGCAGCGCCAGCGCCCCGCCGCCGCAGCCCTGCCCGAGCACGACCGAGACCGTCGGCACGGTCATCGTCGCGAGGCTCGCCAGGCAGCGGGCGATCTCGCCGGCGATCGCGCCCTCCTCGGCGCGCTGCGAGAGCTCCGCGCCCGGGGTGTCGATCACGGTGACCAGGGGCAGCCGCATCTCGTTCGCGAGCCGCATCGCGCGCCGCGCCGTACGCAGCGCGCCGGGACCCATCGGGGTCGCCGGGCCCTGCCGGCTCCGGTCCTGGCCGACCACCAGGCACGGCTCGCCGTCGAGCCGGGCCATCACGACCAGGATGGTGCTGTCCCGCTCACCCTTCTCGGTCCCCGACAACGGGAGCAGCACCTCGGTGCCGTGCCGCAGCACGTCGCGCACGCCGATCCGGGCCTCGCCGCGGGTCTCCTGGATCACGGCCCAGGCATCCCGGTCGGGGTCCAGGTCGCCGGTGCGCCGCGGCAGCCGCGGCTCCGACGGCGGGTCCACCAGGATCGCGAGCACCGAGTCGACCAGCCCGGGCAGCTCCTCCGCGGTGGCGACGCCGTCGATGACGCCGTGGTCGGAGAGGTTCTCCGCCACCTGGACGCCCTCGGGGAACGGCGTCCCGTTGAGCGCCTCGAACACCTTCGGCCCGAGGAACCCGATGAGCGCGCCGGGCTCGGCCACGGTGACGTGCGCGAGCGAGCCCCACGACGCGTAGACGCCGCCGGTGGTCGGGTGCCGCAGGTAGGCGAGGTAGGGCAGCCCGGCGGCCCGGTGCTCCATCAACGCCCGCGAGATCTCGACCATCTGCACGAACGCCGGGGTGCCCTCCTGCATCCGGGTGCCGCCACTGGCCGTCGTGGCGAGGACGGGCAGCCTCTCGGCGGTCGCGCGGCGTACGGCGCTCGTGATCCGGCGCGCCGCCGCCAGCCCGATCGAGCCGGCCAGGAACCGGAACTCGTTGGCCACCACCGCCACCGGCCGCCCGTGCACCAGCCCGCGGCCGGTGAGCACCGACTCGTCGGTGCCGGCCTTCTCCCGGGCCGCCTCGAGCGCGGCCCGGTAGTCCGGCGGCGCGTCGGAGATGTCGATCGGCTCGTCCCAGGACTCGAAGGAGCCTGCGTCCAGCACCAGGTCGAGCAGCTCCTGTGCGGTCCAGCGGTCGCTCACTCGCGCGGTCGCCGCGAGTCAGGTGCCTGCCCTCGGGCGGCCCGGCTGTCCGGGACCCGCTCGTTGATCCGGTGGTACGCCGCGTCACTGAGCCGCGGCGCGACCAGGTTGAACCACTCCCCCAGCCGGCCGGGCACGGTCCCGCGCGTCAGCGGCCGGTCCTCGAGGGCACGGACCACGCGGTCGGCCGCCTGCTCGGGGGTCAGCCCGGGCAGCCGGCGGTAGAGCTCGGTGGGCGCGCTCATCGGCGTCCGCACCAGGGCGAAGCGCATGTTGGTGAACGTCACGTTGTCGCCGTACGTCTCCCGCCCGGCGATCCGGCTCCAGACGTCGAGCGCGGTCTTCGACGCGATGTAGGCGCTGTACTTCGGCGCTTTCATCTGCACGCCCCAGGTCACGATGTTGACCACCTGCCCGAACCGCTGCTCGCGCATCGCCGGCAGCAGCCCGAGGGTGAGCCGCACCGGGCCGAGGAAGTTCACGGCCACGCTGCGCTCGACGTCGTGGAACCGGTCGTAGGACAGGTGCAGCGACCGCCTGATCGAGCGGCCGGCGTTGTTGACCAGGTAGTCGACCGTGCCGTGCTCGTCGAGCACGGACTTGACCAGCAGGTCGACCGCGCCACCGTCGGCGGTGTCGGTCAGGTCGCAGACGTACGACGCAGCGCGGCCTCCGCTCGCCTCGATCTCCCCCCGCACCCGCTCCAGCTCGTCGCCGCGGCGCGCGACCAGCAGCACGCCGGCGCCACGGGCGGCGACCGCCTTCGCCGTGGCCTCGCCGATCCCCGACGACGCGCCGGTGACGAGCACGGTCCGGCCGCTGAGCGGGCTGGGTCGACCACCCAGCCGGCGCAGCCGCGCTCGCGGCGTCTCGAAGAGCAGGCCCACGCGGCCAGTCTCCCATTGCAGACCCGCCCTCGGGCTCAGACGAGCAGCGGCTCCTCCATGACCTCGCGGGCGGCTGACGCGTCAGCCGGGAGGTCAGCCGGGTATCAGTCCGTCGAGGTGACCGTGATGGTCCGGCGCTCCAGCGGCTCGGTGTCCCAGGGCCGCTGGAGCACGAACTCGAGGGCCACCGTCCCGGTGAGCCGCACCGAGAACGTGCGCAGGCCGCCGGCGCCTGCCGGCGGACCACCGGTGGGCTGGTCGTCGAAGCGGTCGTCGACGACCTGCGCACGGTCGTCCTGGCTGACCATCGTCCATCGGTAGCCGGTCGAGGGGCTCTCGGGAAGCACCACGTCGACCAGGCCGTTCGGAGCGGTCAGGTCGGACGAGGGACCGTCAGTCGTCATGATGCGCCGACGATATCCCCGCACGTGCGGTGCCGATCCCTGTCACGGGCAGCAGAAGTTGTCCTGGAGCGTGCCGTCGGGACCGACTGACCAGACCTCCGTGCCGTTCGGGATCCGGCACGGGTCACGCCAGTGAGCCCCGCACGCTGGCCGTCAGCCTCAGTGCGTCTCCCAGCGGAAGAGTCGAGCGGCGACGAGGGTGACCACGACCGCGAACCCGGCCAGGATCGCCATCGGTGCGAGCGCCGCGCTCGGTCCCTCGCCACGGACCATCACGTCGAGCATCCCGTCGTTGAGGTGCCGCAGCGGCAGGGCCAGGGAGATGGCCTGCAGCCAGTTGGGCGCGGCGTCGAGCGGGAAGAACGAGCCGCTGAGGAAGGCCATCGGCAGGACCATGAAGTTGGCCGCGTTGACCGCCCCCTCGGTCGTCTTGGTGATCGCACCGGCGAGGAGACCAAGCGACATGAAACACAGCGTCCCGACGACCAGCAGGGGGATGGCCATCCACCAGGACCCGGTCAACGTTAGCCCGAAGGCGGCCGCACCCAACCCGATGAAGATCGCCATCTGGGTCAACGCGATCCCGATCGTGACGGCGACCCGCGCGCCCACCACGGTGCGGGTCGAGACCGGTGCCAGCTGGAGCCGCCGGATCAGCTTGGACTGGCGCCAGCCCTGGAGGGTGGCGGCGGCGCCGAAGGCGGAGCTCATCGCGATCGCCCAGCCGAGCAGGCCGGGAGTCACGAACTGGATGGTCTTGAGCGAGTCGTCCTCGACCCGCTCGGTCTCGAGCGAGTACGTCGGCGGCCGTCCGGACGCTGCCGACAGCTCGGCGACGTTGGTGGCGTCGACGAACGCCTGCAGCGCGCCCTGGGTGATCGCGGCCTTCACCTGGTCGGTCTGGGTGTAGTGGGCGACCAGGGTGTCGCCCTGCATCTCGATCGCCACGTCCGCGTCGCCCTTGCGGACCTTCCTGAGCGCGGCACCGAGGTCGTCGGTCTTCTCGACCTTGAAGGTGTCGTCGAAGGCCTGCCTTGCCCCGTCGGGCAGGTCATCGACCAGGCTCACGTCGCCGACCTGCACGAGATCGACCTTCGACTGGCTCTGGTCGCTGAAGATGCCACCGAAGAGCACCAGGAACATCAGCGGGAAGATGATGGCGAAGAAGACCGAGGACTTGTCGCGGATGAAGCCCTTGACGATGGCCAGCGACAGAGCCTGAAAGGGCCTCATGCGCGGTACTCCCGGCCGGTGAGGTCGAGGAAGACGTCCTCGAGGGTGCCGGTCTGCACGCGAACGCCGTCGAGGTGCTCGGCGTCCGCGAGCTCGGAGATGACGGTGGTGGGCTGGCGGGTGGTCAGCACGGTGCCGTCCGCGCCCTCGCTGACGGCGTCGACCCCCGCCAGGCCCCGGGCCTCGTCGAGGGTGAGCTGGCCGGCAGCCACGGTGATCCGGGCCGGGGCGTCCAGCTCGCGGACGAGGGCGGCCGGCGAGTCGAACTGCAGGATCTTCCCGTGGTCCATGATCGCGACCCGGTCGCAGAGCACCTCGGCCTCGTCCATGTAGTGCGTGGTCAGCACCACGGTGCGCCCGGAGTCGTTGAGTCCCGACAGCAGGTCCCACAGGTTTCGCCTGGCCTGCGGGTCGAGCGCCGCGGTGGGTTCGTCGAGGAAGAGCACCTCGGGGTCGTGCACCAGGGCACAGGCGATCGAGAGCCGCTGCACCTGCCCACCGGAGAGGTCCTCGACGCGGGTGTCGGCCTTGTCGGTCAGCCCGACGGTCTCCAGCCACTCGTCGGCCGTCTTTGTAGCGATGCCGTACAGCGAGGCGAAGGTGCGGATCTGCTCGCGTGCGGTCAGGCGCTCGAAGAACGACGAGGCCTGGAGCTGGACGCCGATCCGCGGCAGCAGCGCCGGGTTGCGCGGCCAGACCGGCAACCCCAGCACGGTGACCGTCCCGCTGTCGGGCTGGCGCAGCCCCTCGATGGTCTCCAGCACGGTCGTCTTGCCCGCGCCGTTGGGCCCCAG
>JAWWPK010000116.1:0-2949 GCA_033854925.1 Nocardioidaceae bacterium
TGAGGACCTCGCGTACCCGGGCCTCCGGGCCCTCGGGCTGGCTGGCGATCAGCGCATAGCGGTCGACCAGGTCGTCGGTGCTCGGCGCGTCGGTCTTGCCGAGGGTGATGGTGACGCCGACCCGTTCACCGGCCGGCACCCGCACGTCGGGCAGCACGGGGCCGGTGAGCAGCACGACGTGGCCGGACAGGTCGGGCCGGATCACCGCGTCGTGGCTGGCCAGCGTGGTCTCGCGGCTGCTGCTCAGGAATATCGCCGTCGAGCAGCCGAGCGTGAGCAGCACCCACGCCGCGACGTACGCCGTGCCGATCAGGACCCGACGCATCGGGTCAGCCGCGGGACTGCGCCACCGCATAGAGGGCCACCGAGGCGGCGACGCCGGCGTTGAGGGACTCGACCTGGTTGACCATCGGGATCGACACGAGCTGGTCGCAGGTCTCGGCGACGAGCCGGGACAGCCCGTCGCCCTCGGAGCCGACCACCAGGACGAGCGGGCCGTCGGCGAGGTCGAGGTCGGGCAGCGACACGTCGCCGTCGGCGGCCAGGCCGACCACCATGCAGCCGGCGTCCTGGTAGCTCTTGAGCTGGCGGACCAGGTTGACCGTCTGGGCCACCGGGATGCGGGCGGCGGCACCGGCGCTGGTCTTCCAGGCCGACGCGGTCATGCCGGCCGCGCGCCGCTCGGGCACCACGACGCCGTGCGCGCCGAAGGCCGCGGCGCTGCGGATGGCGGCCCCGAGGTTGCGCGGGTCGGTCACCTGGTCCAGCGCGACGATCAGAGGGTCCTCGCCGAGCTCCCTGGCCCGGTCGAGCAGGTCGTCGGGGTGGGCGTACTCGTACGCCGGGATGCGGGCGGCCAGCCCCTGGTGGATGGCGCCGGCGGTCCTCCGGTCGAGCTCGCTCTTGGTCACCTCGAGCAGGCTGATCCCGCGCTCGGCGACGAGGCGGAACGCCTCTCGGAGCCGGCCGTCGCGCTCGGCGCCCTCGGCGACGTAGACCCCGTTGACCGGGATCCCCTCACGCAGGGCCTCGACCACGGAGTTGCGGCCCGCGATCCACTCGGCGTCGCCGGTGCTACGTCGCTTCGGCCGCGCCGCGGAGGTCTTGGCCGCCTTCTTCTTCGCGGCCTTGTGCGCCTGGTGGTAGGGCCGGTCCTTCGCCTTAGGCGTCGGCCCCCTGCCCTCGAGGCCGCGCTTGACCCGGCCGCCCGAGCCCGCCGTCGGCTTCTTGGTGGTCTTGCGGATCGAGCCCTTGCGCTGACTGTTGCCCGGCATCAGGAGAGGCTCCACTTCGGTCCGTCGGGGGTGTCCTCGACCTCGATGCCGGCGGCCTTGATCTGGTCGCGGATGGCGTCGGCGGTGGCGAAGTCCTTGCTGGCCCGGGCCTCGGTGCGCCTCTCCAGGAGGCCGGCGACGAGCGCGTCGACGGCCCCGGTCAGCTTGGCGTCGGCGGTGCCGGTGCTCGGCCAGGCCGGGTCCTCCGGGTCGAGGCCGAGCAGGTCGAGCATCGCGCGGACCTGCCCGGCGGTCGAGGTCGCGTCCTCGCCGGCGGCGAGCTGGCGGTTGCCCTCGCGCACCGAGTCGTAGAGCACCGCGACCGCGGCCGGGGTGCCGAGGTCGTCGTCCATCGCCGCGGTGAACGCGTCCGGGAGCTGGCCGCCCTCGGACCAGCCCGCGCGGTCGAGGAAGTTCTCGATCCGCTGGAAGCCCGCCGCGGCCTCGTCGAGCGCCTCGAAGCTGAACTCCACGTGGCTGCGGTAGTGCGCGGCCACCAGGTAGTAGCGAAGCTCGATGCCGCGCACGCGCTTCAGCACCTCGGGGATCAGCAGGCTGTTGCCGAGCGACTTGCTCATCTTCTCGCCGGAGGTGGTGATCCAGGCGTTGTGCATCCAGTACGACGCGAACGGGTGGCCGGCCGCGCGGGACTGGGCCTGCTCGTTCTCGTGGTGCGGGAAGCGCAGGTCGACGCCGCCGCCGTGGATGTCGAAAGCGGGGCCGAGGTACTTGCCGGCCATCGCGGAGCACTCGATGTGCCACCCCGGGCGGCCCGGACCCCACGGGCTGGGCCACGCTGCGGTCTCCGGTTCGGATTCCTTCTTCCAGCCCTTCCAGAGCGCGAAGTCACGCGGGTCGTGCTTGCCGCGTGGGTCGGCGTCCTCGGCCGCCTCCATGTCGTCGATCTTCTGGTGGGTCAGCTCGCCGTACGCCGGCCAGGAGCGCACGTCGAAGTAGACGTCGCCGGAGCCGTCCTCGGCGGCGTAGGCGTGGCCCTTCTCGACCAGCTGGCCGATCAGCTCGAGCATCTCGGGGATGTGGCCGGTGGCAGCGGGTTCGTAGGTCGGTGGAGCGACGTTGAGCGCCTCGTAGGCGCGGTCGAGCTCCCGCTTCATCGCGTAGGCGAGGTTGTACCAGGGCCGGCCCTGCTCGGCCGCCTTGATGAGGATCTTGTCGTCGATGTCGGTGGTGTTGCGGATGAACGTCACCTCGTAGCCGCGGTGGCGCAGCCAGCGCTGGAGGACGTCGAAGTTCACCGCCGACCGCACGTGACCGACGTGCGGCTCCGACTGCACGGTCAGGCCGCAGACGTAGAGACCAGCCTGCCCCTCCTCGAGGGGCGCGAAGTCACGGACCTCGCGGGTCTGGGTGTCGTAGAGCCTGAGCACCGGTCAAGTCTAGGGAGAGTTGGGGGCTGGGCCTGCTTTCGTGGCACCGGGTCGGGCCCGGCCCTGCGGGCCGGGGCCCCGCGCCGACAGGCGTGCCGTGTCGCGCGCGGCTGCTCCCAGCGCGGTTGCGCTGGGCATGCGCGCGCCACGCCTCGCTTTTAGCGACGCGGGGAGCCGTCCCGCAGGTCCGCGCCCGCGCACTGCCCTCACTTCGTCATCACGGTTGGGGTGGGACGGGCGCGTGAGCCGCTGGGCGGCCCACTCGCCCGCGATCGAGGAACGCGTCG
>JAWWPK010000117.1:0-11445 GCA_033854925.1 Nocardioidaceae bacterium
CCACCTGGGTGCGGCTGTGGGATGTGGGCGTCCATGCGCCGGAGGCCTACACGCTGCCCACCGCCGTCGCCCTTGTCCTGGTCGGCGTCCATCGCCTGCTGCGGGACTTCGACGCCGACACGACGACCACACTGCTCCCCGGGCTGGGGCTGGCCACCGCGCCGTCCCTCCTCTGGGCGCTGGTCGAGCCGGTGTCGCCCCGGGCCGCGCTGCTCGGTGCCGGCTGCCTGGTGCTGCTGCTGGGCGGCGCCGCGCTCCGGTGGTCCGCTCCGGTGCTCGTGGGTGGGCTGGTCGGCGCCGTGCTGGTGCTGCGCGAGCTCTCGCCGTACGCCGCCCAGACGCCGCAGTGGATGCTGATCGGCGCCGCCGGCACCGTGCTGATCGGGGCCGGGGTCACGTGGGAGGCACGGCTCCGCAACCTGCGCCAGGCGGCGGCGTACCTGGGGCGGCTGCGCTGACACCCTGCGCTGACAGACTGGCCGGGTGCTGCCCCGGTTCGAGGTCGTCGCTCGTCGGCGGCCGGTGCGGCTGGTGGTGCCCGACGGCGGCCCGGTGCGGGCGCCGTATGTCGCGACCTCGGCGACGGAGCCACGGGACCTGACCCTGGCGAGCGGTGCGGTCACCCTCACCGCGACGTTCGGCGACGCGATGGCGCTGCAGGTCAGCACCGGCGGCCGGACGACCACGCACCGGAGCCGGCGCAGCGGGTCACCGGAGGCGCCGGTGCAGGCAGTGGCGCTGACGCTCACCGGGCCGCAGGTCACCGCCTTCACCCAGGAGGCCGGGGTCTGGGTGGCGCGGGCGCGCTACGACCTCACCGACCGGCACGACGTGCACGACGAGGGCTGGCTGGCCGGGCTGACCGCCTCGGGCGACGAGACGGGACGGTTCGGCCAGCTCGGGCTGCGAGACCTGCGGACGGTCAGCCACGCCGACGGGTCGCCGTACGTCCGGGACGGGCGGGTGCTGCTCACCGCCACCAGCGCCGGTCCGGGCGGCTTCCGGACCGGGCACTGCTCGGTGTGGTCGCTCGACCCCGACACCCTCGAGCTGGAGCACCGGGCCGACCTGTTCCAGCGTCGTGACGGGGTGTACGGCGACCACGCGGCGCACCTGCTCCGCGATGGCGACCGGTGGCTGCTGGCGGCCAGCTCGTGGGGTGACTTCGACCGTGAGAAGCGGCCGGTCGCGGTGACCCTGGCCGAGTCGACCGCGGACCTGACCCACGGTGTGCACGTGCTCGACAGCCACCCGTTCGCGCTGCCGACGGAGAGCTTCCGGTCCGTCGGCGTGTGGGACCCGCACCTGGTGCGCACCGACCAGGGCTGGCTGGTGGGCTATGTCAGCGCGACGAAGTACTTCCGGTTCCACCCCGCCCTCGCGGCCGGCCCCTCGCTCGACGCCCTGGTGCTTCGGGCGGTCGCGGACGAGCACCGGCAGACCGAGGGCACCACGCTCGCCCGGCTGGACGGCGAGTGGCGCGTCCTCGCCAGCGACAAGCGCCGCCGGTCCTACCCGGTGCTCGACCTCGACCTCCGCGACTTCGGGACCCTCGACGCGGCGTACCCCACCAACATCCCGTGGCCCACCCTGGTGGCCCTCGAAGAGCAGAGCCTGCTCATCGGGTTCAACGGGACGCCGTACGGCGGCCGGCTGGTCGGGTACGGCAGCCACGGCGAAGTGGTGATCCAGCGAGTGGTCAGCCCCTGATCACTCAGTGACCTTGAGCAGTGGCCGGACCGCGTTGCGCGCCGAGTGGATCCGCGACTTCACGGTGCCGAGGGGGATGTCGAGCAGGGTCGCGATCTCGTTGTAGTCGAGCTCCTGGACGTCGCGCAGCACCAGCGGCTCCACCAGCTCCGGGTGGTCGGTGCCGAGGATCTCGAGCGCGTCGAGGAGGTCGAGCCGGCTGCCGGCGATCACGCTGGTGGTGCGCGGGTCGGCGTGCACCGGGAACTGGTCGGTGAGCCGCTCGCCGGCGCGCCGCTTCAGGGTGCGGTACGTCGAGCGGGCGCTGTTGGATGCGACCGCGTGCAGCCAGGTGGTGAACCGGCTGCGGCCGCCGAAAGTGTGGATCTTGGTGGCGACGAGCAGCAGCGCGTCCTGGGCCGCCTCCTCGGCGTCCTCGTGGAACAGCAGCATCCGCCCGCAGATCCGGCGCACGCGTGGCTGGATCTCGGCCAGCAGCTCCTCCAGCGCGGGTCGGTCGCCGCCCGCGGCGCGCATGGCCAGCTCGTCGAGCTCGTCCGCCTCCACGGTTTCACCCTAGAGGCCCTGGCACCCAACCCATCGGCCCTCTGTGACGTCAGAGGAGGTGAGAGCACAGCGCGGTGCGCATCGGGTGCGCCGCGATCCCGAGATCCGGAGGAACGATGAAGCTCAGCACCCTCGTCAGCGGCAGGATCGGCACGGTGGTCGCCGCCGCTGCCATCGCCGCGCTGGTCGGCACCGGCGCCTCGGTGGCCGCCGGCCACATCACCTCGGCCCAGATCAAGGACGGCACCATCCAGACCGCCGACCTGACCAAGAACAACTTCGCCAGGTTCACCTCGACCGAGAACGTCGTCTCGGCGACGACGCCGGTCAGCGCCGTGCCGCTGTACGCCGGGGCCCGTGTGGTCGCGGTGAACGCCGCCAACACGCCGCTGGTCACGCTGGTCCTCGACAAGGGCACCTGGAAGCTCAGTGGCACCGCCCAGTTCTGGCACATCGGCCCCGCCGCCCCCGTCGACCCGGACTACGGGATCGTGACCGTGCCCGGTCTCCAGGACGGCTTCGGCAGCAACTGGACGGGCGACGTACCCGACGGTGGCAACAACGCCGCGCAGGTCTCCTTCAACGGGACCATCAAGATCACCGCCAACGACACGCCGGTCGTGATCACCGGCTCCTTCACGGGTGCCAACACCGGCCAGGCCGGCGTCTCGGTCCAGGCCACTCAGTACGTGTACGTGAAGCTGTTCCACGGCGGACAGCCCTCCTGACATGGGGGACCGGCCCTCTTCCCCGGGCCGGTCGCGGGCCGCGCCGCCCCGTCGGGCGCGGCCCGCTGCCCTCCCGCTCGGCGTGAAAGCATGACGCGGTGTCCCTGCCCACCCGTCTCGGCCGGCTGGAGCGTGTCGCCCGCATCGGCTCGGGCGGCTTCGCCACGGTCTGGCTCTACCACGACGCCGAGCTCGACTCGGACGTCGCGGTCAAGGCGCTGGCCGAGAACTGGTCGCAGCGGCTGGACGTGAGGGAGCGGTTCCTGGAGGAGGCGCGGATCCTGCGCCGCGCCGACTCCGACCACATCGTGCGGGTCTACGACATCGGTGAGGTCGACGGCACGCCGTACTTCGTGATGACGTACGCCGACCAGGGGTCGTTGGCCCGCCAGCTGGAGCCGGGCCTGCCCCTGTCCGTCCCCCGGGTCGTCGACCTGGTGTCGCAGGCAGGGGCCGGCCTGGCGGTCCTGCACGAGCACGGCGTCGTGCACCGCGACATCAAGCCGCAGAACCTGCTGATCCGCAGCGGCGGCTCGGCCGGCGACCGGCTGCTGGTGGCCGACCTCGGCGTCGCCAAAGCGATGCTGCACGCGTCCGGCCTGACCCAGGTGGTCGGCACTCCGGCGTACATGGCCCCGGAGCAGGCCACCGGCGGCCCCATCGACGCCCGTGCCGACGTGCACGCGCTGGCGGCCGTGGCCTACCAGATGCTCACCGGACGGCTGGCTCGCGACGGCACCATCTCCGAGCTGGCCCACGCGTCACTCCCGCTGGCGCCGTCCCGGATCGACCCGTCCCTCCCTCCCGAGGTCGACGAGGTCCTCCTCCGGTCGCTCGATCCCTCTCCCGACGCGCGCTACTCCTCCATCGACTCCTTCGTGGACGCCTTCCGGTCCGCGCTCCCGGTGACCGCCATGTCGCCGGCGGCGGCCCCTCGGGTCACCCGCTACCAGACCCCGGACACGACCTACGCCCCGCTGCCCTCGACGCCGACTCTCGGCCGGCCCGTGCTGCTGACGCTGATCTGCCTGCTGGTGTTCGCGGCGGCCTTTGGTGCGGCGTACGCAGTGACCACGGCGCTGAGCTAGGTTCGAGGCGTGCCGAGCGACCTCACCCTCAAGGCCATGAACGCCGTCCACCGGACGGCCCTCAAGCTGACCGGTGGGCGCATCGGCTGGACGGTCTCCAACATGCCGGCCCTGGAGCTGACCACCACCGGCCGGCGCAGCGGTCAGCCACGGACCGTCATGCTGACCTCGCCCCTCCAGGAGGGCTCGACGATCGTCGTTGTCGCGTCCCGCGGTGGGGACGACAACGCACCGTTGTGGTACCTGAACCTCTGCGCCAAACCGGAGGTCGACGTCAGCTTCCAGGGCGCCCCGGCGGTGCGGATGCACGCGCGGGTGGCCTCAACCGAGGAGCGCGCCCGGCTCTGGCCCCTGGTCGTCGCGGACCACAGCAACTACGCGGCGTACCAGACCAAGACCGAGCGGGAGATCCCTCTGGTGCTGCTCGAGCCGGCGGGCTCCTAGTGTCCTGTCAGCGGGATGCGCGCGCTGAGTCCGTGGTTCAGGTGCGTGCATGGCTAGGCGCCGGCGCGCACGCAGACTGGGCGTCTTCGCAGCGTCGGTAACGACGCCAGGTGCGTGCCTGGGCCGCGGAATCAGTGTGCGGATCTCGCTGACAGGACACTAGGTCATGTGGCGGGCAGCCCGATCGGGTTGACCGGCGGGAGCGCCGTACGCGCGGCGGCGGCCAGCGGGGCGGCGAGTTCAGTGAAGCGATCGGCAACGTTGGGGCCGGCGAGGGTCCATGGTTCCTGGGCCAGCTCGTCGGTGAGCGCCTCGGCGCGGTTGACCAGCTCGATGCCGGCCTGAGTGGTCCGGGCGTCGGGTGTCAGCAGACCGCGAGCCCTGAGGGAGTCGGCGGACGCGGCCCACTCCTCGTCGGTCCACCCGCGGTGGGGCTGGAGAGCCTCGCGCTCGAGGTCGTGCCCGGCGCGAAGCACCATGGTCGAGAGGCCGTCCAGGCCGACGGCGAGCTGGGCCAGGACGTGGCCGTCGCCGCGGAGCTCACGCAGGACCGTGGCGGCCTGCCAGAGGACGGCGAGGTGCTCGTCGGGCCACGGGAGGGCGGCGTTGGCGGCGCCGAGGGCGCGGCCGGAGGTGGGGGCGTTGGCGGCGACCGTCTGCAGGAGCGAAGCGGCTTCCTCGACGTCCTGCCCGCCCTGCCCGTCGAGCAGACGGGAGAGAGCAGCCACCGATCCCTCGAGCCGCGCAGCCAGCGCCTTCTCGGGAGCGGCGAGCTCCCACACGGACGGGATGGCGCGCTCGACCATCCGCGGGGCGAAGTTGGCGTAGAGGGCCGTCGTGACTGCCGCGGGGGCGAGACCCAACGGTGCGGAGCGAGACGCGAAGTAGCCACGCCAGAAGCCGCGCAGGCCGGCGGCCTCGAACGCCGTACGTCCCTCGGGCGCGAAGTAGGTGACCGCGTGCAGCGGCTCGAAGAAGGTCCACATTCGGCGGGCCGGCGTCACGCGCTCTACATTAGATGCGAGCCCGCGCCACCCCTGCGGGTCCACCACACAGCAGGCCACACCACCCCCGTGGCTACACAGGAAGAGCGGGCCACCCATGTCCCTGCATGACAGCCTTGACGTATTCGACGCCGGGCACGACCACGAGCAGGTCGTCTTCGCCAACGACCCGGCCAGCGGACTTCGCGCGATCATCGCGATCCACTCGACCGCACTCGGCCCCGCGCTCGGCGGCACCCGCTTCTTCCCGTACGCCTCGACCGGCGACGCGCTCGCCGACGTCCTCGACCTGTCTCGCGGCATGTCCTACAAGGCTGCCCTCGCCGGGCTCGACCTCGGCGGCGGCAAGGCCGTGATCATCGGCGACCCCGCCCAGGTGCGCGCCCACGGTGGCGCCGAGGCGCTGTTCCGTGCGTACGGCCGGTTCGTGCAGGCCCTCGGCGGGCGCTACTACACCGCCTGCGACGTCGGCACCTTCTCCCCGGACATGGACGACATCGCCCGCGAGTGCGACTACGTCACCGGCCGCACGGTCGCGCACGGTGGCGCCGGCGACAGCTCGGTGCTCACGGCGTACGGCGTCTTCCAGGGCATGCGGGCCGCCGCCCAGGTCACCTGGGGCTCACAGAGCCTCGAAGGCAGGACGGTGGGTGTCGCCGGGGTCGGGAAGGTCGGCCACCACCTGGTCACCCACCTGGTCGAGGACGGCGCCAGTGTCGTCGCCACCGACGTGAACACCGCCGCGCTCGACCGGGTCCGCGACGAGCATCCCGAGGTCAGCGTGGTCGCCGCCGCGGCGGAGCTGGTCGCACGGCCGCTCGACGTCTACGCTCCGTGCGCCATGGGCGGCGCGCTCACCGACGAGGTCGTCGAGGTGCTCAGCGCCAGGATCGTCTGCGGAGCCGCCAACAACCAGCTCGCGCACCCCGGCATCGAGAAGGCGCTCGAGGAGCGCGGCATCCTCTACGCGCCCGACTACTGCGTGAACTCCGGCGGCCTGATCCAGGTCGCCGACGAGCTCGAGCCGTCCGGCTTCAGCTTCGACCGCGCCCAGCAGCGGGCCACCGGGATCTACGACACGACGTACGCCGTCTTCGAGCTGGCCCGGCACGACGGCGTCCCGCCGGCCATTGCCGCCGACCGGCTCGCCGAGCGGCGGATGCACGACGTCGGCCGACTCCGCGGCATCTGGCTCTCCGAGCGCAGGGGCTGAGCTTGCGAAGCCCCTGATCAGCGAGGAGGTTGAGGAGCGTCGGTTGAGACCTGAGCTTGCGAAGGGCTGGACGACGCGTCTCGAAACCTCCGCAGCCCGCGCTGGGACTGGCTCACGGCAGTGGTGGAGTAGGGCCACAGGCTGCGGCGGTTTCGACCCGCTCAACCTTCGCTCGCCCACCCCGCACGCTCGTTCCTCGCGGTCGGGTGTCGCTCAGTCGCGCGAGGGGCCGGCGTAGTCCGACCACTTCTCGAGCACTTCGGGATCGACGTCATCGGAGTCGCCGGTCTCCTTGTGGAGCTCACTGGCCAAGGCACCGAAGTCCGTCTCGTGAGTGCGGTACTTCAGGTCGCGAGCGACCTTCGTCTGCTTGGCTTTTGCTCGGCCGCGCCCCATAGGGTCAGCCCCCTCGCACACTCGGCCGGGGCAACGGTGGCTCCCGGACTGTCTCAATGAGTTCTCGTGGCACCAACGCTACCTGCTGGCTGGGTGTTCCCGCACACCTGAGGTCCGAAATCCTCGTGAATCCGTATGAAATGCCCCTCACCGGGCGACGGTCGTTACCAACCGGGGTGCTGGCCGACCAGTTCGACGGTGCCTCCGGAGCCGGAAACGGCGGCCAGCTCGCCGGCCACCCAGGCGTGGATCCCGAAGCCGTCCAGCAGCGCGATCGCCGCGTCGACCCCGCTGGGATCGAGCAGGGCGACCATTCCGACGCCGCAGTTGAGGGTGGCCTCCAGGTCGCGCTGGGGTACGTCGCCGAGCCGGCGGACCAGGTCGAAGATCGGGGCCGGGGTCCACGTGCCGCGGTCCAGCGTGGCGTGGAGCTCCTCTGGCAGGACCCGGGCGAGGTTGGCGGCCAGCCCCCCGCCGGTCACGTGCGCCATCGCGTGGGTGCCGGCCTCGGCGGCCAGCGCGAGGCAGGCCTTGGCGTAGATCCGGGTCGGCGTGAGCAGCTCCTCGCCCAGGGTCCGGCCGAGCTCGGGAACGTCCCGGTCGTAGGCCCAGCCGGCCTTGGCGACCACGTGCCGGACCAGCGAGTAGCCGTTGGAGTGCAGCCCGCTGGACGCCATCGCCAGCACCGCGTCGCCCGGGCGCACCCGCGCCGGGCCCAGCAGGGCGTCGGCCTCGACCACGCCGGTGGTGGCTCCCGCGACGTCGTAGTCGTCCGGGCCGAGCAGCCCCGGGTGCTCGGCGGTCTCGCCTCCGACCAGCGCGCAGCCGGCCTCGACGCACGCCTCGGCGATGCCCTTGACGATCGCCGCGATCCGCTCCGGGACGACCCGTCCGCAGGCGATGTAGTCGGTCATGAACAGCGGCTCGGCGCCGCACACGACCAGGTCGTCGACGACCATCCCGACCAGGTCGAACCCGATCGTGTCGTGGACGTCCATGGCCTGCGCGATCGCGACCTTGGTGCCGACACCGTCGGTCGAGGTGGCCAGCAGCGGGCGCGTGTACGACGTGAGCGCGGACGCGTCGAAGAGCCCGGCGAAGCCGCCGATGCCGCCGATCACCTCGGGCCGGCGGGCCTTGTCGATCCAGACCTTCATCAGCTCGACGGCCTTGTCGGCGGACTCGATCGAGACCCCCGCCTCGGCGTACGAGGTTGTGGCTGGGTCGGTCTGTGGCCCGGTTGTCAATTGCGTCCCTAGGGATTGTTGAGTACGGGTAGCGACTTGCCGAGCGTCGGCGACGACAGGGTCGCCTCGAGCAGGTGCTTGCCGAGCAGGCTCTCGTCAGGCAGCGGGATCGGGTACTCGCCGGTGAAGCAGGCCTTGCACAGCGAGTCGCTCGCCTGGCCGGTCGACTTGATCATCCCGTCGAGCGAGATGTAGCCGAGGCTGTCGGCGCCGATGCTGGCGCGGATCTCCTCGTCCTCGAGCCCGTTCGCGATCAGCTCGGCGCGGGTGGCGAAGTCGATGCCGTAGAAGCAGGGCCACTGCACCGGGGGCGAGGAGATCCGCACGTGCACCTCGAGGGCGCCGGCTTCGCGGAGCATCCTGACCTGGGCGCGCTGGGTGTTGCCGCGCACGATCGAGTCGTCCACGACGACCAGCTTCTTGCCACGCACCATGTGCTCGAGGGCGTTGAGCTTGAGCCGGATGCCGAGCTGGCGCAGCGTCTGGCTCGGCTGGATGAACGTGCGGCCGACGTAGGCGTTCTTCACGAAGCCCTGGCCGAACGGGATCCCGCTCTCCTCGGCGTAGCCGGCGGCGGCCGGGGTGCCCGACTCGGGGACCGGCATCACCAGGTCGGCCTCGACCGGGAACTGACGGGCCAGCTCGCGACCCATCTCGACCCGGGCGGCGTGCACGGACTGGCCGGCGATCGTGGCGTCCGGGCGGGCGAGGTACACGTACTCGAAGACGCAGCCCTTGCGGGCGGGCTCGGCGAACTTGTGGGTGCGCAGGCCGTGCTCGTCGATGGCAATCAGCTCGCCGGGCTCGATCTCGCGGACCACGCTGGCGCCGATCGTGGCGAGCGCGGCGTCCTCGGAGGCGACCACCCAACCGCGGTCGAGCCGGCCCAGCACGAGCGGGCGGATGCCCTGCGGGTCGCGGGCGGCGTACAGGGTGTCCTCGTTCATCCACACGAAGGAGAACGCGCCGCGCAGCATCGGCAGCACCTCGAGCGCCCGCTGCTCCAGCGACGTGTCCGGGTGGTAGGCCAGCAGGGCGGTGACCAGGCCGGTGTCGTTGGTGGAGGTCTCCACGTCGCGGGTGTGGAGCGGCAGCTCGCCGTCAGGGTCGGGCAGGTCCTCGACCAGCTGCTGCAGCTCGTGGGCGTTGATCAGGTTGCCGTTGTGGCCGAGCGCGATCGAGCCGTCCGCGGTGGGCCGGAACGTCGGCTGGGCGTTCTGCCAGGTGCTGGCGCCGGTGGTCGAGTAGCGGCAGTGACCGATGGCGAGGTGGCCCTTGAGCGAGTCGAGCGTGGTCTCGTCGAAGACCTGCGAGACCAGGCCCATGTCCTTGTAGACCAGGATCTGGCGGCCGTTGCTGACCGCGATCCCGGCCGACTCCTGGCCGCGGTGCTGCAGGGCGTAGAGGCCGAAGTAGGTCAGCTTGGCGACGTCCTCGCCGGGTGCCCAGACGCCGAAGACTCCGCAGGCGTCCTGGGGGCCCCTGTCCTGGGGATCGAGGTCGTGGTTGAGACGACCGTCGCCCCCACGTCGGCTCGGTTGCGAATGGCCGCCGGTGCTGAGGTAGGGCACGCCCTCATCGTACGGGCGCGGGATCCCCATACCCGCATCGACGGGCGGTCTGGACCGGAGCCTTCGCACCCGCCCACGGGCCCGTGCCGGATTCTCCGGACAGGGCGTTCACCACGGCCTAGCCTGACTGTGCATCTTTATGGCTCCTTCACGCCCCGGACCGAGGATCCCCATGTCGATCGACCCCAGAACCGAGACGGCGCTCGACGCGGCCGCCCAGGTCGCTGTGGACGTCGTCAACCATGTGGACCGCAGCGAGCCGGTGGCTCAGCTGGCGACGGTGGTGGCCCTGGACGAGTCGACGAGCTGGGCCGACGGCACCACCCACCAGGCGCTCCTGGTCATCGCCGAGGGGATCACCCAGCTGGCCGGCTTCGAGGTCGCCGCGGTGAGCGTGGTCCGCGACTCCCAGCACATGCAGGTGATGGCCGTCGCCGGCAGCGACCAGGCCCGCGACATCCTCCTCGGCACCTTCACGCCGATCACCCGGTTGATGGAGGAGCTGCAGCACGCCGAGGACTGGGGGATGTTCCAGTTCGTCCCCCACGAGAGCCTCGACCCGGAGTCCGAGAGCTGGGGCTGGGTGCCCGACCTCGAGCCCGTCTCCGGCCCCGACGCCTGGCACCCGATGGACCTTCTGGTCGCCCCGCTCTACGGCCCCAACGGCGAGCTGCGCGGCTCCCTTTCGATCGACTGCCCGACGGACGGTCGCCGGCCGGACGACGCGCGCCGCCGCATCCTGAACCGGTACGCCGAGCAGGCGGGCCGCGCGCTGTACATCGCCGTCGAGCGCGAGGCCTTCGCCGAGCAGGTCCGGGTGCTCTCGGCGACCCGCGAGGTGGTGCGCAACGCCACCCGCGAGCGCAACATCGGCGTGATGCTGGAGAAGATCCAGCCCAGCCTGATCGAGGGGTTCCGCTCGCTCGGCAGCTGGATCCACACCGTCGACGAGGACGGCCACGGGCTCGGCGCGATCTACACCGGCAACGGCGGCTCGGTCCAGATGCCCCCGGACCTGGTGGCCATGGCCGAGCGCGCCGCCGCGGACTCGTGGCGAGCCCAACAGGTCGGAGTGCTGACCCGGCACCTGCCCCACGACCCGCGCGTCTCGAGCGTGTCCGAGCCGGAGTTCAAGGAGATCCTGCGCTTCCTCGAGGGGATAGGCGTGGGCTCGGTGCTGTTCGTGCCGATGGGCGCCGGCCGGGAGTGCCTGGGCAGCCTGGTGCTGACCCGGGCGCTCGGCGACGCCGAGTGGACCCCGGCCGAGCTCGACGCGGCGCTCGAGGTCGGCCGCGACCTGGGTCGTGCGGTGCTCAACGCTCGCGCCCTCGACCGCGAGCGCGAGCTGGTCCGCGAGCTCAAGGCGCTCGACGAGTACAAGACCAAGCTGATCGCGACGCTCTCCCACGAGCTGAAGAGCCCGCTGGCCGCGATGCTGGCGAACATCGAGTTCCTCGAGGAGACCGTCGACCTCGACGAAGGGGGGCTCGCGGTGCTC
>JAWWPK010000118.1:0-2583 GCA_033854925.1 Nocardioidaceae bacterium
GCTCGCGCTCCGCAAGACCGTGAGCGTGGGCCAGGACCGAGGCGGGAAGAAGGTCGTCGTCGACAAGGTGCAGGCCGCGCAGGGCATCCCGGGCTTCGCCAGGAAGTTCGTCGGCGACGAGATCCAGCTGGTGCAGACCGAGTACTGGTCCGACATCGAGACCGCTCGGGTCGAGGTCGTCATCCCCGGCAAGCCCGGTCAGATGAGCGGCACGGTGACCCTGCGCGAGGCCGGCGGTACGACGACCGAGACCGTCCAGATGGACATCCGGGTCGGCATCCCGCTCGTGGGCGGCAAGATCGAGTCCCTCATCTCCGACCTGCTGCGCAAGGCGCTCAGGGTGGAGAACGCCGTGGGTCGCCAGTACCTCACGAGCTGACGTGGAGATCCGGCTGGCGCGGACCCGCTTCGACGTGTTCGCGGCGTTCGTCCTCATCGGCTACGCCGCGATCTTCACCGCCCTGCTCTGGGTGGCGACCGCGGTCGTCGACCTCGGCGACACCGCACTGCTCGTGGTGCTGATCGCGCTCGTGGTCCTCTGGCTGTTCTGGTCCGGGACCTACGTCTTCTCATGGACCCGGATCCGCCGGATCGAGGCACCGCTGGGCCTGCACGACTTCGGCCTCTTCGCGCGCTCGCCGTTCGGCGAGCTCACCGCGCCCTGGGAGACCGTCCAGTCCGCCACCATCGAGCGCGCCTGGAGCGGCCGGCGGTTGCGGGTCCGGCTGGTGCCAGCGGCCGACGCCAGGTTCGAGCAGGTCGTGCACACGAACCTCAACCCCCGGATGTTCACGATCATCCAGCGCGAGGGGTTGCGCTACTCCCTGCGCATCCTCGACGTCAGCATCGACCAGCTGCGAGAGGCGTTCGTCGTCCAGTCCGGCGGCCGGGTCCGGGTCACCTAGGGCGGCGGTCGGAGGACGGCTGGTCCTCCGGCTGGTCCTCGGGGTGGGCCTCGTGGCGCCGGCGTGCGGCGATCACGGCACCGAGCACGATGAACGGACCGAACGCGAGCACGAGGGTGAGCACCGTCTCGTAGGGGTGCAGCGCCCCCATGTGCAGCACGATCAGGTCGAGGGTCACGCGTCAGCCCATGTAGGGGTAGCGGTGGTCGGTCGGCGGGACCAGCGTCTCCTTGATCGAGCGCGGCGAGGTCCAGCGGAGCAGGTTCACGGCGGCGCCGGCCTTGTCGTTGGTACCCGAGGCCCGGCCGCCGCCGAACGGCTGCTGCCCGACGACCGCGCCGGTCGGCTTGTCGTTGATGTAGAAGTTGCCGGCCGCGAACCGGAGCTCCTCCTGCGCCCACGCGATCGCGCGCCGGTCGCGGGCGATGATCGCGCCGGTGAGGGCGTACGGCGCGAAACCCTCGAGCTGGTGCGCGACCTTCTCGAAGTCGCCGTCGTCGTAGACGTAGACGACCAGGATCGGCCCGAAGTACTCGGTGCTGAACATCGCGTCGGTCGGGTCGGTCGAGACCACGACGGTGGGCCGGACGAACCAGCCGACCTTGTCGTCGGTCTGGCCTCCGACCACGACGTCGAGCTTGGCCTGGCGCTTGGCCCGGGTGATCGCGGCCTTGTGCTTGGTGAAGGCCCGGTCGTCGATCACCGCACCCACGAAGTTGGAGAAGTCGGTGACGTCGCCCATCGGCAGCGACTCGACCTCGCTGAGGAAGGAGTCCTTCATCTTGGTCCAGACCGACTTCGCGACGTACGCGCGAGAGGCGGCCGAGCACTTCTGCCCCTGGTACTCGAAGGCGCCGCGGATCAGCGCGGTCCGGACCACGTCCGGGTCGGCGGTGGGATGAGCGAGCACGAAGTCCTTGCCGCCGGTCTCGCCGACGATCCGCGGGTAGGAACGGTAGGTCGAGATGTTCTCGCCGATGGTCTGCCACAGGTGGTGGAAGATCGCCGTCGAGCCGGTGAAGTGGATCCCGGCCAGGTCCGGGTGGGCCAGCGCGACCTCTGAGACCGGGATGCCGTGACCCGGGAGCATGTTGATCACGCCCGGAGGCAGACCCGCCTCCTCGAGCAGCTCCATGGTCAGCGACGCCGCCAGCTGCTGGGTCGGCGCGGGTTTCCAGATGACGGTGTTGCCCATCAGCACCGGTGCGGTCGGCAGGTTGCCGGCGATGGCGGTGAAGTTGAACGGCGTGATCGCGTAGACGAAGCCCTCGAGCGGCCGGTGGTCGGTGCGGTTCCAGATCCCTGGTGAGTTCGCGATCGGCTGGTCGGTGAGGATCTGCTTGGCGTAGTGGACGTTGTAGCGCCAGAAGTCGATCAGCTCGCACGCGCTGTCGATCTCGGCCTGGAAGGCGGTCTTCGACTGGCCGAGCATGGTCGCGGCGTTGATCCGCTGCCGCCACGGTCCGGCCAGCAGCTCGGCCGCGCGGAGCAGGACGGCGCAGCGCTCGTCCATGTCGAGCGCCCGCCAGCCGGGAGCGGCCTCGCCGGCGGCCTTGATCGCCGCGCGCGCGTCGGCCTGCGTCGCGGCCTTGAACCTGCCCAGCACGTGCTGGTGGTCGTGCGGCTGCACGACCGTCATCTCGGGACCGCCACCGGCCTTGCGGCGGCCGCCGATGTG
>JAWWPK010000119.1:0-5318 GCA_033854925.1 Nocardioidaceae bacterium
CGCCGATGTGCGCCTTGATGTCCTTCTCCCGGCGCTCGAGCTTGTCGAGCTCCACGAACAGGGCCTCCCGTTCGGGGGCGCCGGGCGCGTAGGTCAGGTTCGGCTCGTTCGTGGGCGTCGGCGGGAAGGTGATCGCGTCCATGCTCGGACCCTAGCCTCCGAGAAGTACGTCGATCTCCTGGGTGCCGTACCAGCCGAGGTCCTCCTCGGGATCGGCGCCGACCGGCCGGTCCGTGGGGTCGGCGTGGACTGCGACGACGTCCCGCAGGGGCACTGCCCCGTCAACGTCGGCCACGTCGGCGACCACGACCACCCGACGGCCCGGACCGTCGAGCAGCTCGGCCGCCTCGGCCGCGGCGGCCATCAGGGCGGCGTACTCCTGCTCCTCGCTGTCGCCGTCCGCGACGTAGCGCTCCGCCGATGCGGGCAGCGATCCGTCGTCGCGCAGCCGCGCCAGGCCGTTGAGGGTGGTCGGGAGGTAAACCCTCATGCTTTTCGGGGCCCCCGCGTAAGCGGGGTCGGAGGAGCGAAGCGGGGGAGGCCGCGCTTTCGTGGGGTGTTCACGTCTTCGGCGCGGCCTTCTTGCGCCGGCCGCGCGGGATCTTCGGCCGGCCACCGGTCGCGGTGTCGAGCAGCTCGGTGAGCGCCTCGGTGACGCACTGGCCGAGGAGGTCGGCGTCAGGGACCAGGTCGCGGTCCGCCGTGATGCCGTAGAACACCTGCCCGTCGTAGGAGGTCACGCCGATCGCGAGCGCCTGGCGGGGCAGCAGCGGCGGGATCGGGAAGGTGCGGAGCATCCGGGCGCCGGCGGCGTAGAGGGGTGACTGCGGGCCGGGCACGTTGGTGATCGAGAGCTGGAAGTCGCGGCGCACCTCCGCGGCCGCCACCCTCGCTCCGATCGCGTGGAACGTCGCCGGCGCGAAGCCGGCGATGCCCGCGAGCCGGTTCGCGGCGACCGCGCGGCCGGTGTCCTTGTAGGTCTGGAAGGAGTAGGAGACCTGGTGCAGCCGGACCACCGGGCTGGCCTCGGCGATCGGGAGGGTCACGAAGTGCGGCGCGATCTGGGTGCCCAGGGAGTTGGCCTCGAGCTCGCGGTCGATGACCGAGACCGGCACGACCGCCTGGATGTGGCGCAGCCCGCCCATCGACTCGGCGCGGGTCATCAGCCACGCGCGCAGCGCACCGGTCAGGGTGGTCAGGATGACGTCGTTGATCGTGCCGCCGTGCGCGTCGCGGATGGTGCGGTAGTCGGCGAGCCTGGTCTCGACACCTACCACCCGGCGCTGCTGGGACAGCTCGCCGGAGAGAGCGTTGCCGCGGTCGGGACCGCGACCGGTGAGCCCGGCCACCACCTTGCCTGCTCCCGAGGTGAGCCGGTCCGCGGTCCGGAGCGCGGAGCCGAAGGCCTCTCGGGCCGTGTCGATCGCGGTCTCGCGCTCGGTGAGGTTGTCGTGGAGCGCACTGGCCACCAGTCCGGCGTTCGAGGGGTGCCGGTGCGGGCGCCACTCGTCGCCCTCGAGGAGCTTCAGCTCCGGGTCCTTGTCCAGCAGCACCTGGCCGAGGTCGACGGTCTCGACGCCGTCGACGAGCGCCTGGTGGGTCTTGTAGAGCAGCGCGATCCGCCCGTCGGCCAGTCCCTCGACGAAGTAGATCTCCCACAGCGGCCGGGACCGGTCGAGGGGACGCGAGACGATCCGCGAGACCAGCTCGCGCAGCTGCTCGGTGTTGCCGGGGCGGGGCAGGGCGGAGCGGCGTACGTGGTAGCCGACGTCGAAGTGCTCGTCGTCGATCCAGACCGGGTTGGCGAGGTGACCGGGTACGGCCTGCACGCGCTGGCGGTAGCGCGGCACGAACGAGATCCGGTCGAGGATCAACGCCACGAACCGTTCGTAGTCGAAACCGGAGTCGCCGGGGTCGAAGACCTCCACCGTCGCGTTGTGCCGTGGGGTGCTCGGCGTCTCGAGCTCCAGGAACGCGAGGTCGCGCGGGCGCAGCCGTTCGGTCACCAGGCACGCACCCCTCTTCGACTCGTTTGGCCGTCGTGGGATTCTTACAGAGGTCTCAGGACGCCCGCGCATGCCGTCCGTCATCGTGGAGAGACCACTCACCGCTCCCCCCAGGCAATCAGGAGACCGACTAGATGCGGCGTGCCCTCGCAGCCCTCATCCTCGTCATCTGCACCTTCGGCCTGGCCGGCTGCGGCAATGACGACTCCAGCGGCTCCGGCGACGGGACGGACCTGCCCACCAAGACCATCGATGTCACCATCTCCGGCGACACCCTCACCCCCAACGGTGACCGGGTCTCGGTGCAGGTCAACCAGCCCATCGAGCTGGTGGTCAAAGCAGACGCAGCGGGCGAGATCCACGTCCACTCCGACCCCGAGCACGAGCTCGCGTACGCCGCCGGCACCACCACGCTGCCGGCGTTCAAGATCGACAAGCCCGGCATCGTGACCGTCGAGTCGCACGCGCTGGAGAAGACGATCGTCCAGCTCGAGGTGAAGTAGTCCGTTGGTGAGCTCCTCTCTCGGTGGGTCGCTGGGCGGTTCATTGGACGAGGTGTTCGCGCACGGGATCGGCGGGTCGAAGGACCTGCCCATCCCGCTCGGCCTGACCATCGCCGGTGCCGTCGCGGCGCTGACGGTCAGCTTCACGGTGCTGGCGATCGCCTGGCGTACGCCCCGCTACGACGGCGACCGGACCGGCCGTCCGGCGCCTGCGACGCTCGGGCGGATCGTCGACTCGCGGGCGTGGTTCCTCGGGTGGCGCACCGTCGGCCTGCTCGTGTTCGCCTACACGGTGCTGGTCGCGGTCCATGGCCAGGACAGCCTGCTCAACCCGTTCTTCGGGATCTTCTACGTGCTGCTGTGGGTCGGCTTCGTGCCCGCCTCGCTCCTCTTCGGGCCGGCTTACCGCGCGATCAGCCCGGCGCGCACCGTCAACGCCGCCTTCGCCAAGCTCACCGGCGGTGACCCGGACAAGGGCGTCTTCGTCTACCCGGAGCGGCTCGGGCACTGGCCGGCCGCGGTGGGGCTCTACGCGTTCGTGTGGATGGAGCTCGTCTACCCGTTCGCGACCGAGCTGGGGCCGGTGCGGCTGTGGTGTGCGGCGTACGTCGCGGCGATGCTGGTGGGCGGCGCGCTTTTCGGCAGCACCTTCTACGAGTACGCCGACCCGTTCGAGGTCTACTCGACACTGGTGTCGCGGATGTCGGTGTGGGGCCGGCGCGGCAAACAGCTCTGGATCCGCAGCCCGCTGGCGAACCTCGACACCACCCCTGTCAAGCCGGGGCTGGTCGCGGTCACGTCGGTGCTGTTCGGCAGCACGGCGTTCGACTCGTTCAAGGACTCGATTCGGTGGGTGAAGTTCATCCAGGGCGACTTCGTGCAGAGCCACGGCCTGACCACGCTGGCCAACAATCTCGGGCTGCTGATCTTCGTTCTCACCGTGGCACTGGTGTTCACCGCCGGCACGATGCTGACCGGCGTCGGTCCCGACCAGCCCCGGCGGGAGCTGCCCAGCCAGTTCGCGCACTCGATCGTGCCGATCGTGATCGGCTACGTGCTCGCGCACTACCTGACCTACCTGCTCGAAGTGGGCGAGCAGACGATCGTCTACCTGAGCGATCCCTTCTCTACCGGCCACTCCAACTGGTTCGGGACGTTTGACTGGCAGGTGTCCTACTTCTTCTCCTACCACCCGAGCGCGCTGGCGACGCTCAAGGTGGTCTTCGTGGTCGTCGGCCACGTGGTCGGCGTGATCGCCGCGCACGACCGCGCGATCCACCTGCTGCCGAGGAAGCACCAGCTCACCGGCCAGCTCTCGCTGCTGCTGGCGATGATCTGTTTCACCGCTGGTGGGTTGTACCTGCTGTTCGCAGCCTGAGCCCGCCCCGCGCCCGACTCGGGGCCTGCGTCGGCCCCGGGACGATCGCGTCGGCGAGCCGGCCGATCGCGACGGCGAGCGGGCTCTCGGAGCTGGTCTC
The DNA here is from genome assembly GCA_033854925.1 of Nocardioidaceae bacterium. Classification (GTDB taxonomy): domain Bacteria; phylum Actinomycetota; class Actinomycetes; order Propionibacteriales; family Nocardioidaceae; genus Nocardioides. The sequence continues at coordinate 3,988 of JAWWPK010000119.1, forward strand.
CAGCACGGTGCGGCCGGTGACCAGGGCGCGGTCGACCGTGGCGCGGTCCTCGGGGAGGAAGTGCAGGCCGACCGGGCGCGCGAAGTCCGAGAGCATCTGGGTGACGTCGCGCTCGGTCCAGCCGATGGTGGGTCGCATCCGGTTGACCACGACCCTGGTCGTCGTCATGGGGATCTTCTCGCGGAGGTCGACGAGCGCGCGGGCCAGCCTGGAGAGCCCGACCGGGTCGGCGGTGCCGACGACCAGCACCTCGTCGGCGATCTCGAGGGCGGCCAGGGTGAGGTGGTTGCGTCCGGGGCGGCCGCTGAGGTCGTCGTCGTCGAGACCGAACCCCGTGTCGATCACGACGTGGCCCTGCCGGCTCGCCGTCTCGGCCAGGAGCTCGACCGTGCCGGGGCGGACCTCGGCCCAGCGGTCGGGGCGCGGCAGTCCGGTGACCACGGTGAACTGCCGGTCGAAGGCGCGTTGGACGCTGGCGAACCGCTCCTCCAGCATCCCGCTGCCGGCCAGCCGGGCCGCCGACAGCAGCCCGGACACCTCGTCGAGCACGCCGAGCACCTGCGCGACCGAGCCGCCGTAGGGGTCGGCGTCGACCAGCGTCGTCCTGGCCCGGCTGCCGAGGCTGGCCGCCAGCGCAGTGGCGACCGTCGTCCGGCCGGGTGCACCGGCGGGTCCCCAGACGGCGATCACCCGCCCCTGGCTCGGCGATGCGGCGTCCGGCGTGGGCGGCGGCTCGGGCGGTGGTTCGTGGTCGGTGGTGATCGCCAGCGGGAGCGCTTCGAGGTCCTGTTCGTTGACGATGGCGCGCATGCCGATGCGGCTGGCCCGCACCGTGCCGGACTCGTCGCCGACGACCGCGAGTGCGCGGACACCGTGCTTGACGAGGTGGTCCACTGCAGCGAGGTCGAACCCAGGCGCCTCGACCGCGACGACCGCGGTGTCGGCCTGGCCGGAGGTCGCCGTGGCCAGCAGGTCGTCGACGTCGACACAGCGCTTGAGGACGACGAGGTCGCGGCGGCCGCTGAGCAGCCCGAGCGCCCTGGTCTCCCAGGCGGCACCGGCCGCGAGCAGCAGGACGACCTTCATCCGCGTCTGACCACGGTCAGGGTCGGGGCGTCGTAGCGGGCCAGCAGGGCGAAGAACGCCGGCGCGTCCGCCTCGGGGACCGCGAGGACCAGCTGGCGCTTGCCGCTGGTGCCGAACGACGACGCCAGCTCCGGCGCATCGACGACGGTCGCGCCGGCCAGGGCTGGTCCATCGGGCGGCGGTTGCTGGGACTGGCCGGTCTGGGTGTCGGCGCTGATCGGCGCCACGACGTAGACGTCGACCAG
>JAWWPK010000120.1:0-40749 GCA_033854925.1 Nocardioidaceae bacterium
CCACGAGGTTGTGGTGCAGGTAGCGCCCGGCCGGCCGCCGGATCACGAACGACACGATCGAGAGCCGCTCGGCGTCCGGGTTCCCGAGCACCTCGATGGCCGGATGCGCGCGCCAGGCGGTCACCGCGCGGCGCAGGAAGTCCTCCTCGTGGGCGCGGATGGTCTCGACGCCCACGGCGTCCTTGAGGGCGAACACCAGCCCGGCCCGGATGGACTCGACGATCGCCGGGGTGCCGCCCTCCTCGCGGTGGGCGGGGTCGGTGACGTAGCGGTGCTCCTGCGGGTTGACGTAGGAGACCGTGCCTCCGCCGACCACGTCCGGCACCGAGTTGGTGAGCAGCCGCCGGCTCACGACCAGGACGCCGGGCGTGCCCGGGCCGCCGATGAACTTGTGCGGCGACATGAACAGCGCGTCCTTGCGGGCGGCCGGGTCGCCGTCGTGGGGGTTCATCTCGATGTCGACGTAGGGCGCCGCCGCGGCCACGTCCCAGAGCGCCAGCGCGCCGTGCTCGTGCAGGAGCCGGGTGATGGCGTGGGTGTCGGTGACGATCCCGGTGACGTTGCTGGCCGCGCTGAACGAGCCGATCTTGAGCTCGCGGTCGGCGTACCTCTCCAGCTCGGCGCCCAGCTGCTCGACGTCGATGTGGCCGTCGGCGTCCTCGTGGATCGTCACCACGTCGCCGATCGACTCGCGCCAGGGCAGCTCGTTGCTGTGGTGCTCGTAGGGGCCGATGAAGACCACCGGCCGCTGCTCGCGCGGGATCCGGGCGGACAACTGGTGGCGGTGGTCGAGGTCGGCCGGCAGCCGGATGCCGAGGATGCCCACCAGCTTGTCGATCGCCGCCGTGGTGCCGCTGCCGCAGAAGATCACCACGGTGTCGTCGTCGCCGTTGACCGAGCGGTGGATCTGGGCGCGGGCGTCCTCGCGCAGCCGGGTGGTCTGCAGCCCGGTGCCGCTGCTCTCGGTGTGGGTGTTGGCGTAGCGCGGGAGCACCTCGTTGCGGACGAAGTCCTCGATGAAGCCGAGGGCACGGCCGCTGGCCGTGTAGTCGGCGTACGTCACCCGGCGCGGGCCGAACGGCCCGTGCATCAGCTGGTCGTCACCGATCACCGACTCCCGGATCCGGCGCAGGATCGGCGGGTCGGTCAGGTCGGGATCGCGCGGCGGGATGGCGCACCAGTCCGCCGCACCCGCACCCATGGGTGGACCCTACGACGCTGGGCTCACGAGTGGGGTCCCCAGCGCGTGCAGACCCAGCCATCAGCATCGGCGAGCACCTCGACGGTTGCGGTGTTCTCGAGCTCGGCCGGCTCAGCTCGCATACGGCAAAGCGCGGGGACGCCTACGCGGAGCGTGCCCCCGTGCGAGACGACGAGCACGGTCTCACCCGGGTGCGCATCCGAAATCTCCGCCATGACCTCGCGCAGCCGGGCGACCATCTCCGCGGCTGACTCCCCGCCTGGCACCCGGGCCTCGAGGTCACCTGCTAGCCAGCGATCGTAGGTCGCCAGCACCGGATCCAGATCGTGCGGACGCTCGGCCAGGTAGCCCGGGTCGAACTCGCGCAGACCAGAGCGGGTGGTGACTGCCACGCCGAGCCGGGCAGCTGCGATCTCGGCGGTCTGAACGGCCCGCGCCAGCGTGCTGGTGTAGACGTGGGCCACGCGGTCGCGGGCGAGGGATGATCCGAGTGTTTCCGACTGGCGGCGGCCGAGAGCCGTCAAGCTTCCACCCTCGGTCCATTCGTTGGCTTCGTACTCCGCCTCACCGTGCCGCGCGATCACCAGCGTGGCCGCGCACTGGAGGGCGGTCATGGGCGAGTCCCCGCGATCCGGTCGACCACGAGCCGCGGCACGAGGTGGTCGTCATCGCCGGCAGACCACTGCGGGAAGTCGAAGACGGCGAGCATCAGCTGGAGCGGGTACGTCGGCGGGCGCGGGCAGCGGCGGACCACGACGCCGTCCACCGTGAACACCGCCGCGTCTGCGTCCCACTCGACGGCGTACAGGTGGGCCTCGGTGACGTCGACTGGGAGCCGTGGGGCCTCGAAGTCCTGAGCGAGCGCCGGGTCACGGAACGCCTTGATACCGACGCCGATCTCGGCCGACGGATGGTCCACCGGGCCGAGCGCGTTGCCGAACACCTCGAAGACACAGAGCTCGCCGCACCGCTCCTGTGCGTCGTCGTCCTCGAACCCGCTCATCCAGAGCGCGGCCATCGAGCGTGGGGAGAGCTGCATCCGCGCGGAGATCTCGACCCGGCCGCTGGTGGGCAGCCAGCCCTCGAACCGCTGCTGCTCCTCGCGCACCAGCTGGCCCTCGCGGAACCGCTGTTGGCCGTACGCCGTGCCGGCCGGTCCGGACCAGCTGCCGGACTGGATGCCCGAGACGCGCACCGGAGGGTCGTGGTCGCCCTCGCACCAGTTCGGGTGGTCGACGGGGACGTCCAGGGTCAGTCCATCGCGGCTCACGCGGTAGCTCGCGCGGGTCTGCTCGCGTGACGACCAGGCGGGGAGGTAGTGCGGGAACCACGTCTCCCGGTCCAGGTCCGGACCGGCGAACCGGTCCTCCAACCAGGCTCCGACTCCGGCTCCGAGCACCATGCCGTCACGCTAACGACGCGCGCCCGGGTTCGGGAACAGGGGCTCCGAGCGGTAGTGTTGATCCTTGGTGGCGAGCGAACCGGTCCGGACGTGCATCGGATGTCGGGCGCAAGTCGCCAAGCGCGAGCTGGTGCGGGTGACCGTCGGCTCGGATCCGCACGGCCGGCTGGCCGTCGTACCCGATCCGCAGGGCACCGCTCCCGGCCGCGGGGCGCACCTGCATCCCACGGCCGAGTGCTACGAGCTCGCTGTGCGCAAGAAGGCGTTCGGCCGGGCCCTCCGTATCTCAGGAGGGGGTGCCTCGGGAATGCCGGACAGCGTGGCAGTGAGCAGCTACATCACCGCGCGTGATCAGACAGAACAGACCGAAGACCGAGAAGAAGGCTGGAGCAGCGGCTCATGAGCACTCGATGAGTACTTCCCGATGAGTTTGCACAACCGCTAACGCCTCGAGGCAACACCCGAACCGGGTCTCGAGGCCAGAAGGAGAAAAGTGGCCAAGACCCGAGTTCACGAGCTCGCGAAGCTCTACAACGTCGAGAGCAAGTTCGTTCTCGAGAAGTTGAAGGAGATGGGCGAGTTCGTCAAGTCTCCCTCCTCGACGATCGAGCTGCCCGTCGAGATGAAGTTCAAGAAGGAGTACGGCGACCAGCTGAAGTCCGCCGCCGACGCAGCCGCCCCGGCTGCTCCCGCGGACGAGAAGCCGGCCGCCAAGAAGGCTCCCGCCAAGAAGGCCGCGGCCAAGAAGGACGAGCCCGAGCCCGAGGCCGGGCCCGAGGCCGTCGCGGCCCCCGTCGAGCCAGCCCCCGAGGTGGAGGCACCGGCCGCCGCCGAGCCGGCGACGCCCGAGCCCCCGGCAGAGCCCGAGGCCCCTGCCGCCTCCGCGGTCACCACCGACGACGCCAGGCCGCCGGCCCCACGGCCGGTCGGCCGTCCCGGCGCTCCGCGTCCCGGCAACAACCCGTTCGCCTCCAGCCAGGGCATGGGCCGCCGCCCCGCGCCGCGCCCGGGCACCGAAGCCGCAGGCAGCGACGCTGCCGACGGCCAGCGCCCGCCGCGCCCGCCGGCCGAGGGCCGTCCCGGCATGCCGCGTCCCAACCCGGCGATGATGCCCAAGTCCCCTGCCGCCTTCGGCGGCGGTCCCGCTGCTCGCGGAGCCGGCGGCCCCGGGCGCACTGGTGCGCCCGGTCGTCCCGGAGCCCCGGGTCGCGGGGGACCCCCCGGTCGCGGGGGTCCCGCGGGCGCCGGTGCCGGTGCTCCCGGTCGCGGTGGTGGCGGTGGCTTCGGCCCCTCCGGCGGTGGCCGCCCCGGTGGCGGTGGCCGTCCGGGCCAGCGTGGCTCCACCCAGGGCGCCTTCGGTCGTCCCGGTGGTCCTTCGCGCCGTGGCCGCAAGTCGAAGCGGGCCCGTCGCCAGGAGTTCGAGGCCATGGAGGCCCCGACGATCGGCGGCGTGCGCGTCCGCAAGGGCAACGGCGAGACCGTCCGGCTGCCCCGCGGAGCCTCGCTGACCGACTTCGCCGAGCGGATCGGCGTCGACGCGGCCCAGCTCGTGCAGATGCTGTTCAGCCTGGGCGAGATGGTGACCGCGACCGAGTCGGTCAACGACGCGACGCTGGAGCTGCTCGGTGAGGAGCTCAACTACATCGTCGAGGTCGTCTCGCCCGAGGACGAGGACCGCGAGCTGCTCGAGTCGTTCGACCTCGAGTTCGGTGAGGACGAGGGCGACGAGTCCGACCTCGCCTTCCGGCCGCCGGTGGTCACCGTCATGGGTCACGTCGACCACGGCAAGACCAAGCTCCTCGACGCGTTGCGAGACGCCAACGTCGTCGACAAGGAGGCCGGTGGCATCACCCAGCACATCGGTGCCTACCAGGTCACCGCCGAGGTGGACGGCAACGAGCGCCGGATCACCTTCATCGACACCCCCGGTCACGAGGCGTTCACCGCCATGCGTGCCCGCGGCTCGCAGTCCTCGGACATCGCGGTGCTCGTGGTCGCGGCCGACGACGGCGTGATGCCGCAGACGGTCGAGGCGCTCAACCACGCCAAGGCCGCCGGGGTCCCGATCGTGGTGGCGGTCAACAAGATCGACAAGCCCGACGCCGACGCCACCAAGGTCCGCGGCCAGCTGACCGAGTACGGCCTGGTTCCCGAGGAGTACGGCGGCGAAGCGATGTTCGTCGATGTCTCGGCCAAGGCCGGCACCAACCTCGACAAGCTGCTCGAGGCGATCGTGCTGACCGCCGATGCGTCGCTGGACCTGCGGGCGAACCCCAACCAGGACGCCCAGGGCATCGTGATCGAGGCCCACCTCGACCGCGGCCGGGGCCCGGTTGCCACCGTCCTCGTCCAGCGCGGCACGCTGCGCGTCGGTGACTCGATCGTCGCCGGCGCCGGTCACGGCCGCGTGCGGGCGATGCTCGACGAGCACGGCGACAACATCGAGGAGGCCGACCCGGGTCGCCCGGCGATGGTGCTCGGTCTGACCGCCGTGCCGGGCGCCGGCCAGACGTTCATCGTGGTCGAGGACGACCGGATGGCGCGTCAGATCGCCGAACGGCGCGAGTCCCGCGAGCGGGCGGCCATGCAGGCCAAGCGCCGCGTGCGTCGTACGCTCGAGGACTTCATGGCCTCCATGGAGAAGGGCGCCGAGAGCCAGGAGCTCAACCTGATTCTCAAGGGCGACGTGTCCGGTTCGGTCGAGGCGCTCGAAGACGCACTGGCTCAGATCTCGGTCGGCGACGACGTGAGCATCCGCATCATCGACCGCGGTGTCGGTGCGATCACCGAGACCAACGTCGACCTGGCGGCTGCCTCCGACGCGATCATCATCGGCTTCAACGTCCGCCCGCAGGGCAAGGCGACGGAGCTGGCGGACCGCGAGGGCGTCGAGATCCGCTACTACTCGGTCATCTACCAGGCGATCGAGGAGATCGAGGCCGCCCTCAAGGGCATGCTCAAGCCCGAGTTCGAGGAGTCGACCCTGGGCCAGGCGGAGATCCGCGCGATCTTCCGCTCGTCGCGGCTCGGCAACATCGCGGGCTGCATGGTCACCAGCGGCGTCATCCGCCGCAACGCGAAGGTGCGGGTGATCCGCGACGGCGCGGTCGTGGCCGACAACCTCGACCTGGCCTCGCTGAAGCGCGAGAAGGACGACGCCACCGAAGTCCGCGAGGGCTTCGAGTGCGGCCTGGTGCTGCGCAACTTCCAGGACATCAAGGAAGGCGATGTCGTGGAGGCCTTCGAGATGAAGGAGATTCCGCGCGCCTGACCTACCGCCGAGTCGGCGTTACTGCCCGTCATTAGCGCCGACTCGACGGGTTACTCGTCAGCAGCAACGCCGACTCGGCGAGGAGTAGGGAGACATGGTCAGTCCACGCGTCAGGAAGATCGCCGACCGGATCCACGAGATCGTCGCCGAGATGCTCGAGCGGCGGATCAAGGACCCGCGGCTGGGCTTCGTCACGATCACCGACGTCCGCCTGACCGGTGACACCCAGCAGGCCACGGTGTTCTACACCGTGCTGGCCGGGGCGACCGGGCAACAGGACGACGAGACCGCCCTGGCTGCGACCGCCGCGGCGCTGGAGTCCGCCAAGGGGCTGATCCGGTCCGAGGTCGCCAAGCAGCTCGCCATGCGGCACTCGCCGTCGCTGGAGTTCGTGGCCGACGCGCTGCCCGAGACGGCCCGCCACCTCGACGAGGTGCTGGCCAAGGCCAAGGCGCTCGACGAGGAGGTCGCGGCCCGGCGTGGTGCGGCGTACGCCGGTGACGAGGATCCCTACAAGAAGCCCCGCGAGGTCCCGACCGACGAGGACGTTGTCGACGAGGACGACTCCGACAACGTCCCAGCCGAGGATGACTGAGCCCGGGCGCACGTCTGGTCTGCTGGTCGTCGACAAGCCGCCCGGGATCACCTCGCACGACGTCGTGGCTCGGGTCCGGCGGCTGGCCGGCACCCGCAAGGTCGGCCATGCCGGGACCCTCGACCCGATGGCCACGGGCGTTCTCGTGGTCGGCATCGACCGCGCCACCCGGCTGCTCGGCCATCTCATGCTCACCGACAAGGCGTACGACGCCACGGTGCGGCTCGGCGTCGCCACCACGACCGACGATGCCGAGGGCGAGGTGATCTCGACCGCCTCGGCCGCGGCGCTGTCCGACGAGGACGTGCGCGGCGCACTGGCCGAGTTCGAAGGCGACCTGCTGCAGGTCCCCACCGCGGTGTCCGCGATCAAGGTCGACGGCAAGCGCGCCTACCAGCGGGTCCGTGACGGCGAGCAGGTCGAGCTCGAGCCGCGACCGGTCACTGTCCACGAGCTGGTCGTGCATTCGCTGCGGAGGGTCTCGACAGGCTCGACCAGCGGTGGTGACGTCATCGACGTCGACCTGTCGCTGCGCTGCACCAGCGGCACCTACGTCCGCGCCATTGCGCGGGACGCCGGTCTCCGGCTCGGGGTCGGCGGCCACCTGACGGCGCTGCGGCGTACTGCAGTGGGGCCCTACGGCCTCGACGTCGCCCGCACCCTCGACGAGCTCGCAGACCGCTTCGAGGTGCTGCCGATCGCGGCCGCCGCGCGTGCGGCGTTCCCCTCGGTCGACCTCGACGACGAGGCCGCGGGCGACGTCCGGGTGGGCCGCCCGCTCGACGTCGAGCTGTCCGGCCTCAGCGCGGTGTTCGCGCCCGACGGCGAGTTCCTCGCGCTGTACGAGCCGCGCGACGGACGTGCCCGTCCGGTGGCCGTCTTCGTATGAGCCATAGAGTTTCGCGCGTGGAGATCTGGCGCTCGCTCGCCGACGTGCCGGCCGACCTGGGCGGCACCGTCGTGACGATCGGCAACTTCGACGGTGTCCACCTCGGACACCAGCACGTGCTGGCTCGAGCCAGGGATGTAGCAGACGCACGTGGATTGACGTTGTTGGCCGTGATTTTTGATCCGCACCCGATGGCGGTGCTGCGGCCCGAGCACGCGCCCACCCAGCTCACCTCGATCGAGCGCCGGGCCGAGCTGTTGCGAGAGGTGGGGGCCGACCACGTGCTGGCGCTGCCCTTCGACCGCGACATGGCCGGCTGGACGCCGGACGAGTTCGCGCAGCGGGTCCTTGTCGACGCCGTCCACGCCGAGGCCGTGGTGGTCGGCGCGAACTTCCGCTTCGGCAGCAAGGCGGCCGGCGACGTGGCGACCCTGCAGGCGTTCGGCCGCGACCACGGGTTCGTCGCCGAGGGGATTCCGCTCGACGGCGGGCCGATGGTGTGGTCGTCGACCTACGTCCGCACCTGCCTGGCCGCGGGGGACGTGGCCGGCGCGGCGGAGGCCCTGGGCCACCCGTACGCCGTGCGCGGCCTGGTCGTCCAAGGTGACCATCGCGGCCGCGAGCTCGGCTTCCCGACCGCCAACGTGCCGACCGACGGCATGACCGCCGCCCCGGCCGACGGGGTCTACGCGGGCTGGCTGCGGCGGCTGGACACCGGCGAGAGCTACCCGGCCGCGATCAGCGTCGGCACCAACCCGACCTTCTCCGGCGTGCGGGAGCGCCGGGTGGAGAGCTACGTGCTCGACCGCACTGACCTGGAGCTCTACGGCGTCGAGGTGGAGGTCTCGTTCGTCGACCGGCTGCGCGGCATGGTCGCCTTCGAGTCGGTCGAGAAGCTGGTCGAGCAGATGCACGCCGACGTCGACAGAGCCCGCGAGCTCCTCTCCTAGGTCCTAGCGGCGCCGAGCCACCGTGACGCCGTCGCGGACCGGCAGCATGACCACGTCGACCCGGTCGTCGGCAGCGACGATCTCGTTGACCGCGCGGATGCCCACGGTGCGCTCGTCGTCGTCGGTGTTGTCGAAGACCCGCCCGCCGAGCAGCACGTTGTCGAGCAGCACCAGCCCGCCGGGCCGCAGCCGGCGCACCAGCTCCTCGTAGTAGGTCGGATAGCCCTCCTTGTTGGCGTCGACGAACGCGAAGTCGATGGTCGGCTCCTCGGGGAGCGCCGCAAGGGTGTCGGCGGCGGGCACCAGCCTCAGCTCGATCCGGTCGGCGACGCCGGCCTCGGCCCAGTAGCGCTGCGCCACCTGGGTCCACTCACCGCTGACGTCGCAGGCCAGCAGCCGTCCGCCCTCGGCCAGGCCGCGGGCGATGCAGATCGACGAGTAGCCGGTGAAGGTGCCGACCTCGACCGCGTTCCGGGCGCCGGTGAGCCGCGCCAGCATGGTCAGCAGCGCGCCCTCGTCAGCGCTGATCTGCATGCCCGCACTGTCCGAGAAGGTGCGCCTGGTCTCCTCGGCCAGCCGGGCCAGCACGTCGTCCTGGGCGGTGCTGTGCGCGAGGAGGTAGTCGCTGACGGTCTCTTCCGACGCGGCGACGTCCATGATGGTGATCACGCCGCCACGGTACGTCGACCGTTAGCCTGCCCGCGTGTCAGCCCCGACCGACGCCCCTGCCCAGCGCGCCGCCGCCGAAGAGTGGTTCCTCGACCACGGTCTGCCGTGGTTCGTCGACGACGTCCGCAACGAGGTCACCCGCCGTCTGCACCGCGGCCGGGTCACGGCGGTGCTCGTCACCGGGGTCGTGCTGGGCCTGCTCACCGGGCTGATCGTCGGGTCGGCCACGAGTGACGCCTCGATCGGAGTCGCCTCGGGTGCCAGCTTCTTCGGTGCGCCCCTGCTGGCCTACGCCCTCTGGGCGCTGCACGCGAAGCTGATCGTCGGCTGGGCGCTGCGCCGGGCCTTCCGCAGCCTCGGGCTGCTGCTGCCGCTGGCCACCCGGGCGTTGCCGATGCTGCTGCTGTTCGTGACGTTCCTGTTCATCAACGCCGACCTCTGGCAGGTGGCGGCCCAGCTGCAGGGCGGCATCCTGTGGAGCGCGATCCTGTTCTTCATCCTGGCCGCGCTCGGCTTCCTGGTGCCGCGGCTGGCCCAGGAGATGGACCAGGTCGACACCCTCGACGGCGAGGCGCTCTGCGCCGCCACCGAGGGCACGCCCCTCGAGGAGTCCGCTCGGCGGATGTGTGATCGGGACGTGGACCTCAGTGAGGGGGCGGAGGTGAAGGGGCTGCAGAAGGTCAACCTGGTCACCGTGCTCGTGGTCGCCCAGGCCGTGCAGGTGGTGCTGCTCTCGATCGCGGTGTTCGTGTTCTTCATCGTCTTCGGCCTGGTGGCCATCCAGGCCGACGTCATCGAGGGGTGGCTCGGCCACCCGCCGACGTACCCGCCCGGCCCGGAGGTCGTGAGCCTCGAGCTGATCCGGGTGTCGACCTTCCTGGCCGGCTTCTCCGGCTTCTACTTCACCATCATCGCGATCACCGACGAGCTGTACCGCAAGGAGTTCTTCACCGTGATCCTCGCCGAGCTCCAGCGCGCGGTCGCGGCCCGCGCGGTCTACCGGAGGCTCGCCGGCACGGGGATCACAGGCGGAGGTACGCCAGCACCGCCTGCACCCGCCGGTTGACCTCCAGGTCCACGGGCAGGTCGAGCTTGGCGAAGATGCTGTTGATGTGCTTGGCGACGGCCTTCTCGGTGACGTGGAGGGTGGCGCCGATCGAGGCGTTGGACATGCCCTCGGCCATCAGCCCCAGCACCTCCTTCTCCCGGGAGGTGAGCCGGTCCAGCGGCTGGTCGCGCTGGCGCGCCATCACCGTCGCGACCACCTCGGGGTCGAGCACGGTGCCGCCCTCGAGCACCCGGCGTACGCCGTCCACGAACTGGCGCACGTCGGAGACCCGGTCCTTGAGCAGGTAGCCGACCGCACCCTCACCGCTGGCGAGCAGCTCGCGGGCGTAGAGCTGCTCGACGTACTGCGAGAGCACCAGCACCGGAAACCCGGGCCGGCGCGCGCGCACCGCGATCGCGGCGCGCAGCCCCTCGTCGGTGTAGGTCGGCGGCATGCGGACGTCGAGCACCGCGCCGTCGATCTCCGGGTCGAGCAGCGCGTCGTCGAGCTCGACGGCGTTGTCGACCGCGCGGGCCACGACGAAGCCGGAGCCCTCCAGCAGCTGGGTCAGGCCGGCGCGGAGGAGGGCGTTGTCCTCGGCGAGGACGAGGCGCTCAGCAGGCACGGCACCTCCAGGGTGACGATCGTGGGCCCTCCGTCGGGGCTGGACACCTTCATCGTGCCGTCGAACGCCGCCAACCGCCGCATCACGCCCTTCATGCCGGTGCCCCGCTCCACGTCCGCACCGCCTCGGCCGTCGTCGCCGAGGAGCACACGGAGCCGTCCGTCATCGTGGGAGAGCTCGACCCAGGCCTCGCTGTGGCCGGCGTGCTTGGCCGAGTTCGCCAGGCACTCGGCGACCGCGAAGTAGACCGCCGACTCGATCGGGGCCGGCGGCCGCCCGGCCAGGTCACCGACCACGTGCACGGGGACCGCCATGTCGAGGGCCAGCGCCCGGATCGCACCGTCCAGGCCGCGGTCCGCGAGCACCGGCGGGTGGATGCCACGGACCACCGAGCGCAGGTCGGCGATCGCCGCGGAGGTGGCCGCCCGGGCCTCGCTGACGGTCCGGCGGGCTGCCACCGGGTCGCTCTCGAACTGCTCCTCGGCCATGCCGAGGCTCATCGAGACCGCAACCAGCCGCGCCTGGGTCCCGTCGTGCAGGTCGCGCTCGAGCCGGCGCAGCTCGGCCGCCGAATGGTCGACGGCCTCGGCCCGGCTCTTCGTCAGCGCCTCGACCCGGCGCTCCAGGGTCTCGGTGCTGCCGTAGGTGAGCAGCACCCGGTCCACCTGCGAGCGCATCCACAGCAGGGGGTAGATCCCGAACCACCAGAAGAAGACCGTCGCAACGGCAAGGAGCAGCACGATCACGAGGAGCGAGATCGCCCAGCCGAACGTGATCGCCCAGAGGATCCAGACCACGTCGCGCCAGGTCATCGGGTCGGTGAGCACCGAGCGCAGCCGGATCAGCGGGCCGCCGTCCGGCATGGGCTTGTACGGCGGCGGCAGGTCGGCGCCGAGAAGCCGGCCGGCGATGTGGCGCTGCCGGTTCGCGATCAGGCGGATCAGCGGAATGGCGGCGGCCACCAGCAGGACTCCGACCCAGACCACCACCAGCACCCCGCCCACCACGAACAGCACCAGGCCGGTGATGAGCGGGACGATCCAGAGCACCTGCTCCGCGGCGTACCCCGTCAGCTGGAGGCGGCTCGGCTGGACGCGAGCCGGCTCAGGGACGGGGTTGGAGTCGGACACACCCCCATCCTGTCCGAGGCCCGGCTTGCGGACAGTGGTGCCAGCACCACCACGGGCCGGGTCCTGGGACCCCTGACCTTCGGCTGCGCAGCCCGAAGGCTGGAGCCATGACGAACCCACTCTCATCCCTCGCTCACCGCACCGCTCGCTGGTGCGCCCTCCACCCGTGGCGCGCCATCCTCGGCTGGGTCGCCTTCGTGGCCTTCGCCATCGGCCTGGCCACGATGATCCCGACCCAGGAGACCACCGACTCCGACTACCGGCTCGGCGAGTCGGGCCGCGCGGACGCCATGGTCGCCTCGGCCGGGTTCGACCACCCCGACACCGAGCAGGTGCTGATCAGCGCCAGGACCGGCCACCTGAACGACGCCCAGGCCCAGGAGGCGGCCGCCGCGGTCGTCGCCGGGATGACCGACCTCCCTGGTGTCGACGAGGTCGCCGAGCCGCAGGTCAGCCCCGACGGCACGGCGTACCTCGTCTCGATCCAGCTCGCCCGGAACCAGGACGACGTCGCGCCGCTGCAGGCGGTGGCCAAGGACGTGCAGGCCGACTTCCCGCAGCTCGACGTCCGCCAGACCGGTGACGTCAGCCTCGACGACGCCATCAACAACCGGGTGGCAGACGACCTCTCGTCCGCGGAGACGCTCAGCCTGCCGGTGACGCTGATCCTGATGCTGCTCGCGTTCGGCGCCCTGATCGCGGCCGGCATCCCGGTGCTGCTCGCCGGCACCAGCGTGGCCGCCACGGTCGGCGTCCTCGCCCCGGTGTCGCACCTGGTGCACGCCGACTCGACCGTGACCAGCATGATCGTGCTGATCGGCATGGCGGTGGGCGTCGACTACTCGCTCTTCTACCTCAAGCGCGAGCGGGAGGAGCGGGCCAAGGGCCACTCCACCCGCGACGCTCTCGAGATCGCCGCGCAGACCTCGGGCCACTCGATCCTCGTGTCCGGCGCGGCCGTCATCTGCGCCATGGGCGGGCTGTTCCTGCTCGGCGACTCGACGTTCAACTCGCTCGCGGTCGGCTCGATCATCGTGGTCGCGGTCGCCGTGCTCGGCTCCATCACCGTGCTCCCAGCGTTGCTCGCGAAGCTCGGCCGCTGGGTGGACCGCCCGCGGGTTCCGCTGCTGCACCGGGTCATGCGTCGGCTCAACCGTTCGGGGGGTCGCGGCGCCATCAGCGGCCGCGTGCTCGGGCCGGTCGTGAAGCACCCGGCCGTCGCGCTGATGCTGGCCACCGTCGTGGTGGTGCTGCTGGCGATCCCGGCCCTCGGCATGAAGACCCACAGCGCCAACCTCGAGACGCTGCCCAGCTCGATCCCTGAGGCGAAGACCGCGCAGGACCTCAGCCACGCGTTCCCGTCGGAAGGCACCACCGCCGACCTGGTGGTCCGGGCCCGGGCGTCACAGCAGGACGAGGTCGCCGCGGCGCTCGCTCAGGTCGAGGCTTCCGCCGAGGAATCGCCGCTGTTCCGCCCGTCCGGCACCGAGGTCGAGGTCTCGAAGGACGGCACCACCTCGGTGCTCACCCTGGCGATGCCCTTCGACGAGTCCGACGACCGCGTGGACACCGCCATCAGGGAGATCCGCTCGGACCTGGCCCCGGCCGCGCTCGCTGATCTGAAGGTCGAGTACGCCGTCGGCGGCGACTCCGCGGAGTCGCTCGACTTCGTGGACCGCGAGCAGTCCCGGCTGCCGCTGGTGATCGGCTTCGTGCTGCTCCTGACCCTGCTGATCATGGGCGTGACGTTCCGCAGCGTCCCGATCGCGCTGATCTCGGCGGTGCTGAACCTGGCGTCGGTCGGCGTCTCGTTCGGGCTGATGACGCTGGTCTTCCAGCACGGCTGGTTCGAGAGTGCCCTCGACTTCAGCAGCCCGGGCTTCATCATCGACTGGCTGCCGCTGTTCGTGCTGGTGGTCCTGGTCGGGCTGTCGATGGACTACCACGTCTTCGTGCTGAGCCGGATCCGCGAGCACGTGCAGCGCGGGCTGCCGACCCGGCTCGCCGTACGCCAGGGCGTGGCCGACACGGCCGGTGTCGTGACCAGCGCCGCCGCGGTGATGGTCTCGGTGTTCTCCATCTTCGCGACCCTGTCGATGCTGGAGATGAAGATGATGGGCGTGGCGCTGTCGGGGGCGATCCTCCTGGACGCGACGCTGATCCGGCTGGTGATGCTGCCGGCGATCCTCACCCTGCTCGGCGACCGCGCGTGGTGGCCGATGCGCCGGCCGCGGCCGCTGGGGGAGCGGGTGCTCGAGGACGAGCCGGCGTACGAGCTGGCGGGACGGCGCAGCTAGTCCGCGTCGAGGTCCTGCTCCACGAGTGCGGCGATGCTGTCGACGTCCGCCTGGTCCTCACCAGCGACCTCGACGGTGTCGCCGTACTTCGCGCCCAGGGTCATGATCATCAGCGACGAGCCGGCGTCGACGCCGTTGATGGTCACCGAGCTGCCGAGAGCACCGGCGGCCTCGGCGATGAGCGCGGCGGGCCGGGCGTGCAGGCCGACGGACGAGCCGACGGTGACGGACTTGCTGGGCATCTGTTCTCCTCTGGTCAGGCGGGGTCGAGCTCGGGGATGTGCAGGTCGCGTACGGCGACCCGCTCGGGGTGCAGGTCGTGGGGGCCGGGGATCGTGGTGCCGGGCAGACCGGCGGCGGCGCTGCCGTAGGCCACCGCGAGCGCCAGCCGGTCGGGCGCGGCCAGCCCGCGCTGCTCGGCAAGAAGGTAGCCGAAGAGGGTGCAGTCGCCGGCGCCCACGGTGCTGACCACGGTCGTCGGGGGAGGCGGTGCGTACCAGGCGCCGAGCGCGTCGACCAGCACGGCGCCGCGGGCCCCGAGTGTCGCGAGCACCGCGCCCACACCGCGGTCGACGAGGGTGCGGGCCGCCTTCGCGGCCACGCCGGGGTCGGTCTCCAGCTGCTCGGCGTCGGTGCCGGTGACGGAGGCGAGCTCCTCGGCGTTCGGCTTCAGCAGGTCGGGTGCGGAACCCGGGAGGCCGTCGACGAGTGCGGCCAGGGGTCCCTCGCTGGTGTCGACCGCGACCCGGCTGACCCCGCGCAGGCGCGCGACCAGCTCGGCGTAGTAGCCGTTGGGGGCGTCGGGCGGCAGGGACCCGGCGAGCACGGTCCACGCACCGCCGGCGGCGCTCCGGACCAGGGTCTCGGCGAGGTCGTCGAGGTGCGCGGCGTCGACAGGGGCGCCGGGGCCGTTGAGCTTGGTGGTGGTGCCGTCGGGCTCGGTGAGGGTGAGGTTGACCCGGATGTCACCGGCCGCAGGGGAGGGGCGGCAGTCGATGCCGACCAGCTCGAGCTCGCGCACGAACGGGTCGTCCGCCCGCGCCGGGAGCACGGCGATGGTCACCAGGCCGGCGCCGACCGCGGCCCGGGAGATGTTGACGCCCTTGCCGCCGGCCTGCGACGTCATCGCCTCGACCCGGACCACCGCGCCGCGCTCCAGCGGCCCGGGGAGAGCGACCGTGCGGTCGAAGCTCGGGTTCGCGGTGAGGGTGACGATCGGCCCCGTGGCGGTCATCCGGTCACGTCCTGACCACGTCCAGCCCCGCTGCCTCGAAGGCCTTCACGTCGGCCTCGTCGATGCTGTCATCGGTGATCAGCACGTCGATGTCCTCGAGGTCCGCGAAACGAACGGTCCGCTCCTGGCCGACCTTCGTCGCGTCGGTCAGCGCGACGACGCGCTGGGCGCTCTCGATGAGCGCCCGCTTGGTCGCGGCCTCCTCGGGATCGGGGGTCGAGAGGCCGTGCCGGGCCGAGATGCCGTTGGTGCCGACGAAGACGAGATCGGCGCGGAGCTGCCGGATCGCCTCGATAGTGGCGTGGCCGACCGCGGCCTGGGTGGCCAGGCGGACCCGCCCGGGCAGGAGGTGCAGATCGATGTTGTGGAGAGGGGCCAGCAGCGCCGCGATCGGGACGGCGTGGGTGATCACGGTCCAGTGCTCGGTGGGGGGCAGCTGGGCGGCCAGCCGGATGGTGGTGCTGCCGGCGTCGAGGAGCAGCGTGCAGCCGCCCTCGGGCAGCAGTGACACCGCGGCCCGGGCGATCCGCTCCTTCTCCGCGGCCTGAGCCATGTCGCGGTCGGGGAGCTGTGCCTCGAGCATCGTCACCGAGCGCATCGACACCGCGCCGCCGTGCACGCGGCGCAGCAGCTTGAGCCTCTCCAGCTGGGACAGGTCGCGGCGGACCGTCTCCGTGGTCACGTCGAAGTGGGTCGCGAGCTCGGTCACCGCGACCCGGCCACGGCTCGCCACCAGCTCGGCGATGGCCTGGTGCCGCTCCTCGGCGTACATTGCCCACTCCTGACTGAGATCGCACCGTCGCGGGGGATGGATCTTTGAGTATGTTGTTTTAGTCCCGAATGTGTTGACTGTCAAGGATCAGTTGGTCTTGGATGTGGCCATGGTCACCTCCCAAGCACTCGAAGGCAGCGGCGCCACGCTGCGCGGCACTCCGGTCGTTCCCGGGCTGGCCTACGGCCCTGTGGTGCTGGTCGCGCAGCAGGTGTCGCCGGAGGCGATCGCGGCGTACGCCGGTCACCCGGACACCGAGTCCGCGCTGGCGGCGTACGACGCAGCAGCCGAGGTCGTGGCCGAGGGGTTCGCCGCCAAGGCCGCCCGCGCCAGCGGCGCTGCGACCGAGGTGCTCACCGCGAGCGCCGGGCTGACCCGCGACAAGGGACTCCGCCAGGCCGTCGCCAGCCGGGTCACGGGCGGCACGAAGCTGCTCGAGGCGGTGCACGAGGGCGTGGCTCAGTTCGTCGACGTCTTCACCGCGATGGGCGGACTGATGGCCGAGCGCGCCACCGACCTGCTCGACATCGAGCGCCGGCTCGTCGCCCGGCTCGTGGGCGAGCCCGAGCCCGGGGTCGCGCAGCCCGAGGTCGCCTCGGTGCTGGTCGCCCAGGACCTCGCGCCCGCGGACACGGCGAGCCTCGACCCGGCGCTGGTGCTCGCGCTGGTGACCGAGAAGGGCGGCGCCACCAGCCACACCGCGATCATCGCCCGCCAGCTCGGCATCCCGTGCGTGGTCGGTGTCTCGGGTGCGCTCGGCCTCGAGGCCGGGGCCAGCGTCCTCGTCGACGCGACCGCCGGCACCATCACCTCCGACGTGGACGCGGACGACGCCCGGACTCGCGTCGAGGACGACCGCGCCGCTCGCGCCGCGCTGGACTCCTGGACCGGTCCGGCCGAGACGACCGACGGCGTCCGCATCACGCTGCTCGCCAACGTCGCCGACGGCGAGTCCGCCCGGCACGCGGCCGAGGCACCTGTGGAGGGCGTCGGCCTGTTCCGCACCGAGCTCTGCTTCCTCGACCGCCGCGAGGAGCCGTCCGCCGACGAGCAGGCCGCGATCTACGGCGAGGTGCTCGACGCGTTCAAGGGCGAGGGTCAGTACGTCGTCGTGCGCACGCTCGACGCCGGGTCTGACAAGCCGATCGCGTTCGCCACGCTGGAGGACGAGGAGAACCCGGCCCTCGGCGTCCGCGGCCTGCGGCTGGCCGCGCACAACCCGGGGCTGCTCGAGCGCCAGCTCGACGGCATCGCCGCCGCTGCCTCCGCGTCCGGCACCGAGACGTGGGTGATGGCGCCGATGGTCGCCACGGCGGCCGAGGCAGGCGACTTCGCCGAGCAGGTCCGGGGCCGCGGGCTCAAGGCCGGCGTCATGGTCGAGATACCCAGCGCCGCGCTGCTGGCGGACCGGATCCTTGAAGTGGTCGACTTCCTGTCCATCGGCACCAACGACCTGACGCAGTACACGATGGCCGCCGACCGGCTCGCCTCCGACCTGGCTCATCTCACCGATCCCTGGCAGCCGGCCGTGCTGCAGCTGATCGCCACCACCGCGGCCGCGGGGCAGCGGGCCGGCAAGTCCGTGGGCGTCTGCGGCGAGGCGGCGGCGGACCCGCTCCTGGCCGTGGCGCTGATCGGCATGGGGATCACCTCGCTGTCGATGGCGTCGGCCGCCGTACGGGCCGTCGGCGCCCAGTTGTCCGCGGTCAGCTCCGAGACCTGCGCGGAGGCCGCCAAGGCCGCCCTCGCCGCCGCCGACCCGATGGCCGGCCGGGACGCCGTCCGGGCGGTCGTCTCGGGCTAGGGCTCGACGGTGACCTTGATGGCCTCGCCGTTCTTCACGATCTGGAAGGCCTCGAGGACGTCGTCGAGGGGCACGTGCCGGGTGATCAGGTCCTTGACCGGGACCTGGCCGGTGGAGATGTACTCCAGCGCGCGCTTGTTGTGCTCCGGGGCGGAGCCGTTGGCGCCGTGGATGTGCAGCTGGCGGTAGTGCACGAGGTTCGAGTCGCACTTGATGAACGGGTCGGTCTTGGGCAGGCCGCCGAAGAACGAGATCCGGCCGTTGCGGGCGGCCATCGAGATGGCCTGCTCCTGGGTGATGTTCGCAGCGGTGGCGGTGATGATGACGTCCGCGCCTCGGCCGCCGGTCAGCTCCATCACGCGCTCGACGACGTCGACCTGCGAGCCGTCGATGGTCTCCTCGGGCTGGACCGCCTCGGCCGACATCTTCAGCCGGTCGGCGTTGACGTCGACGAGGTAGACCGGGCCGGCCTGGTGGACGCCGCGGGCGATCCGGATGTGCATGCAGCCGATCGGGCCGGCCCCGAAGACGACGACCGTGTCGCCGGCCTCGATGCCGAGCAGCTCCTGGGCGTTGATCGCGCAGGCGAACGGCTCGGCGGCCGACGCCTCGTCGTAGCCGACGTTGTCGGGGATCCGGTTGAGCCCGTCGACCTTGAGCACCTGCTTCGGCACGATCATGAACTCGGCGAAGCCGCCGTCGTACTGGTAGCCCATCGAGGTCTGGTTCTGGCAGACCGCCATCCAGCCCTTCTTGCACTCGTAGCACTCACCGCAGGGGACCGCGGCGATGACCTGGGCGCGGTCGCCGACCTGCCAGTTGCCGCCGTAGGTCGCATTGACGTCCGCGCCGACCTCGACCACCTCGCCGGCGATCTCGTGGCCGATGGTCCGCGGCGGCGTGAGGTTCTGGTGGCCGTTGTAGAAGATCTTCACGTCGGTGCCGCACGTCGAGCAGTTCTTGACCCGCAGCTTGACCTCGTCGGGGCCGCAGGTCGGCTCGTCCACCTCCTCGAGCCGGACGTCCTCGGGAGCGTAGAAGCGCAGTGCCTTCACCGTGGTTCCTTTCGGGTTTGGTGCGGGGAGAAAAAGCGATCTTGAGCGTGACGCTAGTAGCGCTCCGAAGAAAAGACCACATCAACGGGCAAGAAATTCTGCCCGAATGCTTGGCAACGTGCCCGATTGTGTGCAGACTGACGCCAATTGGTCGTGACGGGCGTCACGTCCAGCACGACGAGAGGGAAACCAGATGGCCTCGACCACAGCAGCGCCCCGCACCGGGGCGCGCGTCCACGTGCAGAAGTTCGGCACCTTCCTGTCCAACATGGTGCTGCCCAACATCGGCGCCTTCATCGCCTGGGGCCTGATCACCGCCCTGTTCATCCAGACGGGTTGGATCACGCTGGTCGGCGACAAGATCTTCGGCTACCCGCCCGGTATCGGGAAGGGCCTCTACGACTACGGCTTCGTCTCCAAGCTCGGCGGCTGGGACGGTGTGCACGGCGGCATCGTCGGCCCGATGATCACCTACCTGCTGCCGATCCTGATCGGCTACACCGGCGGGCGGATGGCCTACGGCGAGGACAACATCCGCGGCGGCGTCGTGGGCGCCATCGCCACGATGGGTGCGGTGGCCGGCGCGGACGTCCCGATGTTCCTCGGCGCGATGGTCATGGGTCCGCTCGGTGGCTGGTCGATGCGCAAGTGGGACAAGGTCTGGGACGGCAAGATCAAGCCCGGCTTCGAGATGCTGGTCAACAACTTCTCGGCCGGCATCTGGGGCATGGTCCTGGCCATCGTCGGCTTCGCACTGGCCGGCCCGTTCGTGGAGCAGTTCTCGAAGTACGCCGGCAAGGCCGTCGACAACCTCGTCGCCCACAACCTGATGCCGCTGGCCTCGATCTTCGTCGAGCCGGCGAAGGTGCTGTTCCTCAACAACGCGATCAACCACGGCGTCTTCACCCCGCTGGGCATCGACCAGGCGGCCAAGAACGGCCATTCGCTGCTCTTCCTCGTCGAGGCCAACCCCGGCCCCGGCGCCGGACTGCTGCTGGCGTTCATGTTCTTCGGCAAGGGCGTTGCGAAGTCCACGGCTCCCGGCGCCCTGCTGATCCAGTTCGTCGGCGGCATCCACGAGATCTACTTCCCCTACGTCCTGATGAAGCCGAAGCTGATCATCGCCGTGATCCTCGGCGGCATGACCGGCGTCGCCACCAACCAGGCCCTGGACACCGGCCTGCGCGCACCCGCATCGCCAGGCTCGATCATCGCGGTCTGGCTGCAAGCACCCGCCAGCAGCCTGCTGGGCGTGACGCTGTCGGTGCTCTTCGCCGGGGCCGTGAGCTTTGCGGTGGCGAGCTTCCTGCTCAAGATCGAGAAGGACGACGTCGAGGGCGACCTCGTTGCCGCCACGGCGTCCATGGAGGGCATGAAGGGCAAGAGGTCGGTGGCCTCCTCGGTGCTGGCCGGCGGCCGCACCGGTGAGATCCGCTCGATCGTGTTCGCCTGCGACGCCGGCATGGGCTCCTCGGCCATGGGCGCCTCGGTGCTGCGGAAGAAGATCCAGGCCGCGGGCCACCCGGAGGTCACCGTCGTCAACAAGGCGATCTCCAGCCTCAGCGACACCTACGACCTCGTGGTCACCCACCAGGACCTCACCGAGCGGGCCACCCAGAAGACCCCGTCGGCGATCCAGGTCTCCGTGGACAACTTCATGGCCAGTCCCAAGTACGACGAGATCGTCGAGCTGATCGACCAGTCCAGCGCCGGGGGTGGTGGGGCGGACCCAAAAGCGGGGTCGGCACCAGCCTCGTCGACGGGTGAGGTCCTGAGCCGGGACTCGATCGTGCTCGGCGGTACGGCGACCAGCCGGGACGCGGCGATCACCGAGGCCGGCAACCTGCTGGTCGCGGCCGGCGCCGTCGACCCGACGTACGTCGACGCGATGCACGAGCGGGAGAAGTCGGTGTCCACGGCGATGGGCAACAGCCTCGCGATCCCGCACGGCACCAACGAGGCCAAGGGGCTGATCAGGCGCACCGGCATCTCGTTCGTGAGGTACGACGAGCCGATCGACTGGAACGGCAAGCCCGCGGAGTTCGTGCTCGGGATCGCGGGGGCGGGCGACGACCACCTGGCCCTGCTGTCGCGAATTGCGGAGACCTTCACCGACCTGGACGCCGTCGCCCGGCTCCGGGCGGCGACGACGCCGGACGAGGTCCTCGCGGTCCTCGACGTCGTCCGGGTCTGAGAGCTCAGACCGGTTGGACCGTCACGGGAACGCCGTTCAGTGCGGCGTTCCCGCTGACGTCCAGCCGGTCGGGGTCGGTCAGGTCGTTGATGGACACCCCGGCCACCGTCGAGGCGTGGCGGATCCGGGTGCCGCTGACCTGGTGTCCGTAGCCGTGCGGAAGCGACACCACGCCGGGCATCACGTCGTCGACGGCGCTCACCTCGACGTCCACGCTGCCCACCCGTGACGTCACCCTGACGACGGCGCCGTCCTCGAGGCCGCGGTCGGCGAGGTCCTTGGGGTGCATGAGCAGGTGGTGCCGCGGCTTCCCGCGGGTCAGCCGTTCGGTGTTGTGCAGCCACGAGTTGCAGTCCTGCTTGTGCCGCCGGCCGATGAGGAGCAGCTCGTCCGCAGCCACCGGGTCGACAGCGTCCAGCGCGGCGTGCACACGATCGAGATCGGCCACCACGAGCTCCGGCGTCAGGTCGATCCGTTTCGTCTTCGTCTGCAGCCGATCGGGCATCGTCGGCCGCAACGGCCCCAGGTCGACGCCCTCCGGGTGCTTGCGCAGCGTCCGCATCGTCGTGCGGCGTCCGATCTTGAGCAACCCGGCGATCATCGTCGCCGGGGACGCCGCGAACCGCGCCTTGACGGCCAGCCGGTCCTTGAGCCCGGCGCCCAGCCGGGCGGTCAGCCGCTCCGCGAGCTGGGCGAAGATCTCCCAGTCGTGCCGGGCGTCGTCCGGCCGGGCGAAGACCGACGGGGTGAACCGGGCGGTGTTGCGGATCGCGAAGGCGTGGAAGATCAGGTCGTAGTGGTCGCGCTCGAGGGCGGAGGTCGGCGGCAGGATCAGGTCCGCGTGCCGGGTGGTCTCGTTGAGGTAGATGTCCACGGAGACCATGAAGTCCAGGCCGTCCAGAGCCTGCGCCAGCCCGTCCCCGCCCGGGGTCGACAGCACCGGGTTGCCGGCGACGGTCACCATCGCCCGGATCTGCCCCTCGCCGGGCGTCTCGATCTCCTCGCGCATCACCGCGGACGGCAGCTCGCCGCCGAACTCGGGCACGTCGCGCACCCGGCTGCGCCACACGTCGTGGTGGCCGGGCCCGACGAGGCCGCGCTCGACGACGTCGATCGCGGGCTCGGGCAACAGCACGCCGCCCTCGCGGTCGAAGTTCCCGGTCAGCAGGTTCAGCAGCTGGATCGCCCACTGGCACACCGAGCCGAAGCCCTGCGTCGACACTCCCATCCGGCCGTACGCCGCCGCGGAGCCGGCGGCCGCGAAGTCGCGGGTCAGCTGGCGGATCGTGTCCGCGTCGATCCCGCTGGCCCGCTCGGCACGCTCGGGGGTGAAGGTGGCGACCAGGTCGCGCACCTCGTCCACGTGGTCGACGTACGTCGGGGGAGTGGTGAGGTCCTCCTCGAAGAGCACGTGCAGCATCGCCATCAGGACGGCCGCGTCCGAGCCGGGGCGGAGGAAGTGGTGCTCGGTGGCCACGTTGGCGGTCTCGGTGCGGCGCGGGTCGAGCACGACCAGCCGGCCACCACGGGCCTTGAGGTCGCGCATCCGCTGCGGGAAGTCCGGTGCGGTCATGAGCGAGCCGTTGGAGGCCATCGGGTTCGCGCCCAGGACCAGGAAGAAGTCGGTGCGGTCGATGTCCGGGATCGGCAGCAGCAGCTGGTGGCCGTAGAGCAGCCACGCCACGAACTGGTGGGGCAGCTGGTCGACCGACGTGGCACTGAACTTGTTGCGGGTGCGGAGGGTCTTCATGAACGGCACGCCGTGGGTGAGGAACCCGAGGGAGTGCACGTTCGGGTTGCCGACGTACATGCCCACCGCGTTGGCGCCGTGCTCGGCGATGGTGGCGGTGAGCCGATCGGCGACCAGGTCGAACGCCTCGTCCCAGCCCAGCTCCTCCCAGGTGGCGTCGGCACCCACGCCCACCCGGCGCAGAGGCCGGCGCAACCGGTCGGGGTCGGCGTAGACGTCGGCCATCGAGACGCCCTTGGGGCAGATGTAGCCGCGCGAGAGCGGGTCCGCCTCGTTGCCGCGGATGCCCGTGACGGTCCCGTCGGTGATCGTCAGCTCGATCCCGCAGATCGCCTCGCACAGGTTGCAGACGCCGATCCGGGTGCCGGTGAAGCCGGGCGGCACGGGATCCTCGGTGAGCAGGCCCATGTCCGGCATCGTGCCACGGTCCGGCGGAGTCGGAGCCGACCGAGTGCCCGGCATGACAATTTGGACCTTAAGTCAAGTAAGTCACTGTAGTAACGTGGGCTCATGTCCTCCATCTCTCGGCCGGGGCTCACCCGTCGTTCCGTCGTCGGGGCCTCGGTGGCAGGTGGCGCGCTGGTGGCCACCACCCGGTTCGCCCCTGCCGCCCACGCGGCGTACCCCGCGATCCTCAAGCCCACCCCGGCCAACCAGTTCGTCGACTACGGGACGAACGCCGAGATGCGCTGGGACTCGGTAGACCCGGAGTAGTACCTCACCGACCAGGCCCGGCTGTTCGTCCGCAACCACACGTCGACCCCGCTGATCGACAAGAGCACCTGGCGGCTGCGGATCTTCGGCGACGGACTGGCCACGCCGCGCGCGGAGGCCGCCGCGCTGGCGTTGTCGTACGACGACCTCCGCCGCCTTCCTCGCGTCACCGTCGAGTCGGTCCACGAGTGCACCGGCAACGGACGCAGCTTCTTCGCCAGCCAGCAGGGGACGCCTGCCACCGGCACCGCCTGGAAGCTGGGAGCGGTCGGCACCGTCGTCTGGGAGGGCGTCCGGCTCCGCGACGTGCTGAAGCAGGCCGGACTCTCACCCGAGGCGGTCTCGATCCAGGCCACCGGGCTGGACCCCAGCTACGTCACCGGCGGCGTCGACTACGGCCCGGTCCGCCGTCCGTTCCCGGTCTCCAAGGCGCTCGACGACGCCATCCTGGCGTGGGGGATGAACGGCGCACCGCTGCTTCCCGACCACGGCTACCCGCTGCGACTCGTGCTGCCCGGCTGGGTCGGCATCGGCTCGATCAAGTGGCTGGGCTCCCTCGAGGTCGCCACCACCCAGCTCAGCTCACCGTGGAACACCAAGTGGTACGTCATGACCGGCGGCAGCTACCCGCCCGGGCAGCCGCCCCTTTCGGTCAACCCGGTGCGGTCGGCGTGGGAGCTGCCGTTCCCGGCGACGCTGGCCGCGGGCACGACCGTCACGCTCACCGGCCGCGCCTGGAGTGGACAGGCGCCGATCCGTCGGGTCGACGTCAGCCTGGACGGCGGTACGACGTGGCGCCCGGCCGACCTCCGCGACCGGCTCGACCACCACGAGCGCGGCCGGCACGAGCACCGGCACGACCACCCGGCCCTGCGCGGCTTCGGCTGGAGCCGGTTCGCCGTCACCTGGCGGCCGCCGGCCGCGGGCTCCTACGCCCTGCTGGCCAGTGCCACCGACGCGGCAGGACGCCGGCAGCCCCTCACGACACCGTT
Organism: Nocardioidaceae bacterium; assembly: GCA_033854925.1. Classification (GTDB taxonomy): domain Bacteria; phylum Actinomycetota; class Actinomycetes; order Propionibacteriales; family Nocardioidaceae; genus Nocardioides. The sequence continues at coordinate 24,593 of JAWWPK010000120.1, forward strand.
CAACGACAACGGCTACTTCTTCGACGCCGTGGTGCGGCACCCTGTCACGGTGGTCTGACGGGGTTTTGGGTGTGCCTGAGCCCCGCTGTTAGGCTTCATCGATTGCCCATATTGGGCGACCGCACACGTAGAACCCGCCGTGCAACGGCCGCGGATTCCAGAGTGCCCGGGTGGACCTGCCCCGGCGCGCCGCGCAGACGAGAGACCGAAGGAGCCCGCATGTCAGTCGGAACCGACGCGGAGACCAAGACCAAGATCATCGCCGAGTACGCCACGACCGAGGGCGACACCGGCTCTCCCGAGGTGCAGATCGCGCTGCTCAGCCACCGCATCGCACACCTCACCGATCACCTCAAAGAGCACAAGCACGACCACCACAGCCGGCGTGGCCTGCTGTTGCTGGTCGGCCAGCGCCGTCGGCTGCTCAACTACCTGAGCAAGACCGAGATCGAGCGCTACCGCTCGATCGTCGAGCGTCTCGGCCTGCGCCGCTGAACTCCCGGAGGACCCGCTGGTGCGGGTCCTCCGCTACATTTCACAACTGAACACAGCTCGTCACAGCTCAACGAAGCACATCAGAAAACACACAGGAGCGACCCGCCGTTCTGGCTCGGTCCTCGGTAGTGGCCCTCAGAGCCCGCCCTCGCGGCACAGACCGCCATGACAGGGCTCTGCGGGCCTCGATCGAAGACCGGCCCCCGAGACATCTCGGGCTTGCGGGACGCCGCGGATCGCTCCGCGACAGACAGGTATCCCTTTGACCGACAACTCTTTCGAGCCCGTCGTCTCTTCCGTCGAAACGGTTCTGGACAACGGCAAGTACGGCCAGCGCACCATCAAGTTCGAGACCGGGCTGCTGGCCCGCCAAGCAGCCGGTGCCGTCACCGCCTACCTCGACGACGACACGATGCTGCTCTCCGCCACCACCGCGGGCAAGACGCCCAAGGAGCAGTTCGACTTCTTCCCGCTCACCATCGACGTCGAGGAGCGGATGTACGCCGCGGGCAAGATCCCCGGCTCGTTCTTCCGCTCCGAGGGTCGCCCGGGCGAGGACGCCATCCTCACCTGCCGCCTCATCGACCGCCCGCTGCGCCCGACCTTCAAGAAGGGGCTGCGCAACGAGGTCCAGGTCGTCATCACGGTCCTGGCCCTCAACCCCGACGCCCTCTACGACGTGCTGGCGATCAACGCCGCGTCGCTGTCCACCCAGCTCTCCGGCCTGCCGTTCTCCGGCCCGGTCGGCGGCGTCCGCGTCGCCCTGATCGAGGGCAACAGGGTGGCCTTCCCGAGCCACAGCCAGCTCGAGGACGCCGTCTTCGACATGGTCGTCGCGGGCCGGGTCACCGAGACCGGCGACGTCGCGATCATGATGGTCGAGGCCGAGGCGACCGAGCGGGCCATCACCCTGATCGAGGGCGGCGTCCAGGCGCCGACCGAGGAGATCGTGGCCGGCGGCATCGACGCTGCCAAGCCGTTCATCAAGCAGCTCTGCGAGGCGCAGAGCGAGCTGGCCAAGCAGGCCGCCAAGCCGGTCCAGGACTTCCCGGTCTTCCTCGACTACCAGGACGACGTCTACGCCGCCGTCGAGGCCGCCGCCAAGAGCGACCTCGCCGCCGCCATGACGATCGGCGACAAGGTGGAGCGCGAGGCCCGCACCGACGAGCTCAAGGCCGGCGTGCTCGACCAGCTCGGCGCCCAGTTCGAGGGCCGCGAGAAGGAGCTCGGCGCGGCGTTCCGCTCGGTCAACAAGCAGCTCGTGCGTGAGCGGGTGCTGCGCGACAAGGTGCGCATCGACGGTCGCGGCCTGGCCGACATCCGTCCGCTGCACGCCGAGGTCGGCGTGATCCCGCGGGTGCACGGTTCGGCCCTGTTCGAGCGCGGTGAGACCCAGATCCTGGGCGTCACCACCCTCGACATGCTCAAGATGGAGCAGCAGATCGACACGCTCTCCCCGGAGCACCACCGCCGCTACATGCACAAGTACGTCTTCCCGCCGTTCTCCACCGGTGAGACCGGCCGGGTCGGCTCGCCCAAGCGCCGCGAGGTCGGCCACGGCGCCCTCGCGCGTCGGGCCCTGCTGCCGGTGCTGCCGACCCGCGAGGAGTTCCCCTACGCCATCCGCCAGCTCTCCGAGGCGATGGGCTCCAACGGCTCCACCTCGATGGGCTCGGTCTGCGCCTCGACGCTGTCCCTGCTGCAGGCCGGTGTGCCGCTCAAGGCGCCGGTCGCGGGCATCGCGATGGGACTCATCTCCGGTGAGGTCGACGGCGAGACCCAGTACGTCGCGCTGACCGACATCCTCGGAGCCGAGGACGCCTTCGGCGACATGGACTTCAAGGTCGCCGGCACCCGGCAGTTCGTCACCGCCCTGCAGCTCGACACCAAGCTCGACGGCATCCCGGCCGAGGTCCTCGCTGCAGCGCTGACCCAGGCCCGCGACGCGCGCCTGGCGATCCTCGACGTCATGGCCGAGGCCATCGACGAGCCCGAGGAGATGTCGCCGACCGCGCCGCGCATCATCACCGTCAACATCCCGGTCGACAAGATCGGCGAGGTGATCGGGCCCAAGGGCAAGATCATCAACCAGATCCAGGACGACACCGGCGCCTCGATCTCGATCGAGGACGACGGCACCATCTACATCGGGGCCACGAACGGCGAGGCCGCCCAGGCTGCGAAGGACGCGATCAACCAGATCGCCAACCCGACGATGCCGGAGATCGGTGAGCGCTACGTGGGCACCGTCGTGAAGACGACCAACTTCGGCGCCTTCGTCTCCTTGATGCCCGGCAAGGACGGCCTGCTGCACATCAGCAAGCTGCGTCCGCTGGCCGGCGGCAAGCGGGTCGAGAACGTCGACGACGTCGTCTCGGTCGGCCAGAAGATCCAGGTCCAGATCGCCGAGATCGACGACCGCGGCAAGCTGTCGCTGATCCCGGTCGTCGAGGACGGCGAGGGTGGCGCGGGCGACGGCGCCCCGGCCGCAGAGGTCGACGCCGAGGCTGCCGAGTCAGTCGAGGCCTGATCCTGACCGCTCGCCTATCGCCGCTGCGGGTCGGCTCGACCCGCACGCTGCAGACGGAGACGGACGGCGCCGGACGCGTGACCTCACGCGTCCGGCGTACCGTCCTGCCCGGCGGCCTGCGAGTGATCACCGAGCAGCTGGCCGGCGTCCGCTCGGCCAGCATCGGCGTCTGGGTCGGCGTCGGCTCCCGCGACGAGTCACCGACCCTGCACGGCTGCTCGCACTTCCTCGAGCACCTGCTGTTCAAGGGCACCAGCGAGCGTTCCGCGCTCGACATCTCGATCGCACTCGACGCGGTCGGCGGTGAGTTCAACGCCTTCACCGCCAAGGAGTACACCTGCTTCCACGCCCGGGTCCTCGACGACGACCTGGGTCTGGCCGTGGACGTGCTGGGCGACATGATCACCTCCTCGCTGCTCACGCCGGAGGACGTCGAGGCCGAGCGCGACGTGATCCTCGACGAGATCGCGATGCACGACGACGACCCCGACGACGTCGTGCACAACCTGTTCGCCGAGCAGGCCTACGGCCCCGACGCTCCGCTCGGCCGCCCGATCGCCGGCACGGTCGGCTCCATCGAGGCGCTCACCCGGCCCCAGGTCGCCCGGTTCTACCAGCGCCACTACCGCCCGGCGAACCTCGTGGTGGCCGCGGCCGGCAACCTCGAGCACGCCGAGGTCGTGAAGATGGTGCGGGCGGCGTTCGGCCGCCGCGGCTGGCTCACGGGTGACGAGCAGCCGGTCGCGCCGCGCAAGGGAGCCAAGCGGGTGCGCGTGCACCCCGGCCTGGTCGAGGCGACCCGCCCGTTCGAGCAGGTCAACCTCGTGCTCGGCATGGAGGGCGTGAACCGCAACGACGACCGCCGGTTCGCGCTCGGCGTCCTCAACACCGCGCTCGGTGGAGGCACGTCGTCCCGGCTGTTCCAGGAGGTCCGCGAGCGCCGGGGGCTGGCCTACTCGGTCTTCTCCTTCTCCAGCCACCACGCCGACTCGGGCCTGGTCGGAGTCTCGGTCGGGTGCCTGCCCAACAAGCTGGACGAGGTGCTGGCCGTGGTCCGCACCGAGCTCTCCCGGGTCGCCGCGCACGGCATCTCCGAGGAGGAGCTGGTCCGCGGCAAGGGCCAGCTGCGTGGGGGACTGGTGCTCGGGCTCGAGGACTCCGGCTCCCGGATGTCGCGGATCGGCAAAGCCGAGCTCGTCCACGACGAGCTGCTCGGCATCGATGCCGTGATGGACCGGATCGGGTCGGTCACCCTTGACGAGATCCAGTCCGTGGCCAAGCAGGTCTTCGGCAAGCCCGAGATCCTCGCGGTGGTCGGCCCGTCCTGATACCCCCGCAAGCTTCGGCCCCGGGCCCACGACGACGCCGATCGCGGGGCGCGCTCGCTTCGCTCGCAACGCTCGCTTCGCTCGCCCGGCGGCTAACGACGGACCAGCGCCACCACGCCGACGCAGGCCGCGGCCCAGAGCACGCTGGTGAAGGTGCCGATGATGAACCGCTCGGTGGTGGCGCCGCCGGCCGCGCTGTCGCCGCGCAGGTCGGGGAAGCGGCCGACGCCTTTGAGCGCCAGCACCACCGCCACCCCCTCGGGGAAGCCCGCGGCGAGGCCGGCGAAGACGGCCAGCCGCTCCAGCGCGCCGATCCAGGCGCCGCCCTTGAGGATGGCCCCGGCGTTCGTGATCGAGTCGACCGCCGGCTGACCGCTGTCGACGATCGCGAAGATGCGGGTCGTGAGCGGACCACCGCCGGCCACGGCGAGCAGTCCGGCCACCGCCACCAGGAGCGTCATCTCGACCCGGTCGGCCGAGAGCTCGTCGGCGAGCGCGGCCACCACTGCGGCCGCGGCCAGCGCCGTCATCGAGACCGGGGGCCAGACCGAGCGGCCGTAGGGCGACCAGCCGAGGAGGCCTGCCACCAGGGCGAAGCCGAGCAGTGCCAGCACGAGCTGCGTGGTGTTGTCAGGGCTCATCATTTTTCATCCTGCAGCAGGCCACCGACGAGCTCGGTGACCAGCTCGCGGGCGCGCCGACCCTCGACGAGTCCGGCCGCCTGGGCGCGCTGGCTGATCGCCGACTGGGTGACGCCGAGGCGTTTCGCGGCCTGTTCGTACGACGCGCCGCCGTCGACGAGGTCGGCCACCTCCCAGCCGCGCGACGTACGACGATGCAGGACGGCTGCCCAGAGCCACAGCGTGGTCTCGAGCGCGCGGACGCTCTGTCTGTCGTGGGGGTCGTCGCCGACGACCCGCAGCCGCCAGGGTGCGGACTTGGCGGCGGTCACCGCCTCGCGGGCGTGGAGGTAGGCGGGGCCGCGGCCGGCGCGGGTGCTCTCGGGGAGCGGGTCGTCGACCTCTCCGATGCCGATGCCGATGCTCCAGCCCTCCTCGCGCAGCAGCCGCTCGACCACCGCGGCCAGCGCGGCCGGCTGGTCGAGGACGCCCTGGAACTCGTCACCGGCCGTGCGCTCGAAGGGGCGCAGCATCTCGACGTCGGCCAGCGCGGTCAGGGTGGAGGGGACCCGGTCGGTCGCGGCGTCGCGGGTGGAGCCGCGCTGGTCGATGGTGAGCACGGCGACGCGCATCGGTCCCTCCTCAAATCAGACTCTGTTCTGAAGTGAGACTATATGAGGAAATAACCTAATGTCGAGGCAGTTCAGGAAAAACCCTTCATCGCTTGCCGATGATCCCGACCACCGCGGGCGCCTTCTGCTCCACAACGGAGATACGGAAACCTGACTGCTGCAAAGCCGCAGAGGCCTTCTCGACCATGATCGGGACCTGCTCGGGCCGGGAGGCGTCGTAGAAGAGGTAGACCGAGCCGCCCGGCAGCACCCTCTCGTGCAGCAGCGCCACCTCGTCGGCGCAGTCGCGCACCCAGAACAGGTTGACGTTGAAGGCGAACACCTTGGTCAGCCGCTTCACGGGCACCCGCAGCGTGGCCAGGTCGATCTGGCGCACGGTGAGCCGGCCGGCCTCGATGAACTTCGCGCACCGCCGCCGGGTGCGGTCGACACCGGACTCCGAGCGGTCGATGGCGAACAGCCTGCCGGTCTCGAGCCGGGAGCAGATCAGCTCGGCGCCGGCGCCCGGCCCGCAGCCGATCTCGAGGATGTGGTCGTTCGGCCGGACATCCATGAAGTCCACGGCCCACCGGATCCGGGCCGGGATCGTCTGCACCGCCATGCTCCCACCCTGCCAGACGTCTCCGCGCAGGTCAGCGAACCTCCCGGTAGGTTCTGCGAGGTGACGACGGTACGACGGGTCGGCGTGCTCGGCGCGCAGGGCAAGGTCGGCACCGAGGTGTGTCGCGCCGTGGACGCGGCCGACGACCTCGAGCTGGTCGCGGCGCTCGACGTCGACGACCGGCTGGAGGCCCTGGTCGAGGCCGAGGCCGAGGCGATCGTGGACTTCACCCACCCCCACGCGGTGATGGGCAACCTCGAGTTCTGCATCGGCCACGGCATCCACGCGGTGGTCGGCACCACCGGCTTCGACGAGGACCGGCTGGCCACGGTGGACGGTTGGCTGGCCGATGCCCCCGAGGTGGGCGTGCTGATCGCCCCGAACTTCTCGATCGGTGCGGTGCTGATGATGCGGTTCGCCGCCGCCGCCGCGCCGTACTACGAGTCGGTCGAGGTGGTCGAGCTGCACCACCCCGACAAGGTGGACGCGCCGTCCGGCACCGCGCGTCGCACCGCCGAGCTGATCGCGGCCGCCCGCCGCGACGCCGGGCTGCCGCCGGTGCCCGACGCGACGTCGACCGGGCTGGACGGGGCCCGCGGAGCGACGGTGGACGGCATCCACGTGCACGGGCTGCGGGTCCGCGGGCTCGTCGCCCACCAGGAGGTCATCCTCGGCGGCGTGGGAGAGACGCTGACGATCCGGCACGACTCGCTGGACCGCGCGTCGTTCACCCCCGGCGTGCTGACCGGGCTGCGGGCCATCGGCGACCGGCCCGGGCTGACGGTCGGCCTGGAGCACCTGCTCGACCTCGACTGAGCGAACCGGCGGGTTCCGGCACTCCCGAAACCCTGCGAGAAACCTTGCCACCTCTCGTAACCCCGCTTGGGCGCCGTTCGTTGTGACTCGCCCGACTCGGGGCGTGTGAGGAAGAAGAGGTTGACCATGTACAAACGCTCAACTCGGGCTTGGAGCGTCGCCACCGTGGTGCTCCTTGCCGCTGGGGTGCTCGGCACCCAGGGTCCCAGTGCCGCGGCCGGGACCAGGACCGCAGACCGGTCCGACAAGGTCGTCGCCGGCGCAGCCACCGCGCTGCGGCAGCACTCGACGGAGCTCCGGCTGACCAAGGGCCAGTCGTTCCGCGCCACCGACACCATCCTCGACCGGTCCGGTGCGACCCATGTCCGGATGGCCCGGACCTACCGGGGCCTCCCGGTCCTGGGCGGCGACCTGGTCGTGCACCAGGCGGCCGACGGCTCCTGGGCCGGCGTCAGCCGGACCCTCACCGCACCGCTGCGGATGAGCACCACGCCCCGGTTGTCGAAGGCCGCGGCGCAGGCGCGCGCCACCCGGCTCACCAAGGCCACCCGCGGCATCAGCCAGCTCAAGGCCCAGGGCGCCCCGCGCCTGGTCGTCGACGCCATCGGCCACCGGCCCCGCCTCGCGTGGGCGGTCACCACGGGTGGTCGGCGCGCGGACGGTACGCCGAGCCGGCTGACGTCGTACGTCGACGCCCGGTCCGGCCACGTGCTCCGTCGCGAGGAGCGGGTCGAGACCGTCGACGGGTCCGGCCAGAGCCTCTACAGCGGCACCGTCCCGCTGAAGCTCACCCAGTCCGGGTCCACCTACCAGCTGAAGGACCCGACGCGCGGCAACACCTACACGACCGATCTCAACAACAAGACCGACTCCTACCTGTGCCAGCTCTTCGGCTACGGGTGCCAGACCGGGACCATGTTCACCAGCTCGACCACGAGCTTCGGCAACGGGACGACGAGCAACCGGGCCTCGGCCGGGGTCGATGCGCAGTACGGCACCAACATGACCTGGGACTACTACAACCAGGTGCACGGCCGGAACGGCATCTTCGGCAACGGCACCGGCTCCTACAACCGCACCCACTACGGCTCGAACTACGTCAACGCGTTCTGGGACGGCACCAAGATGACCTACGGCGACGGCGACGGGGTCAACTACGGACCGCTCGTCTCGCTCGACGTGGCCGGTCACGAGATGTCGCACGGCGTCACGGAGAACACCGCGGGGCTGACCTACTCCGGTGAGTCCGGCGGCCTGAACGAGGCCACCTCGGACATCTTCGGGACGATGGTGGAGTTCTTCGCCGCCAACCCGAACGACCCCGGTGACTACCTCATCGGCGAGGAGTTCGACCTGAAGAACCACGCCGGGTTCCGCCGCATGGACAACCCGATCGCGGACGGCAGCTCGCCGAACTGCTACAGCACCAACACCAAGAACCTCGACGTGCACTACTCGTCGGGCGTCGCCAACCACTTCTTCTACCTGCTGGCCGAGGGCTCGGGGGCGAAGACGATCAACGGCGTCGCCCACAACTCGCCGACCTGCAACGGGTCGACGATCACCGGCATCGGCCGGGACGCCGCCCAGAGGATCTGGTTCCGGGCGCTGACGGTCTACATGACCTCGGGTACGACGTACTCGCAGGCCCGGACCGCCACGCTGAACGCCGCGGGGGACCTCTACGGCACCGGCTCCACGAACTACAACACCGTGGCCGCCGCCTGGAGTGCCGTCAGCGTCAGCTGACCCTCGAGAAACACCGTTCGCGTCGGACGGAAACGACGCGGCCGGTCTGAAAAGGGGGCCCGCACCGGTTCGCCGGTGCGGGCCTTCTGCGGGTTCGCTCAGGCGAGCCGGGTGTGCAGCCGGACCTGCTTGACCCGGGTCGCGCCGGTCCCGTCGAGGTCGAGCTCGCGGTGCGCCGAGTCGGCGCCCCACCCGGCGTCGGTCAGGAAGGACAGCAGGGCATCGTCTCCGGCGACCACCCAGGTCACCGCGTGACTGAACCGGTCCGCGGCCATGGTGTCGGCGGCCGCCTGCAGCAGCCGCGAGCCGTGGCCCTTGCCCCGCTCATCGGGGTCGACCGCCAGCTCCCGGAGCTCGGCATCGCCCACCGGGTCGCGGTCGGGGTCGGCGGCCGGTCCGATGATCGCGAAGCCGACCACGCGGTTGCGTTCGAGCGCGACGAGCACCCGGTTGCGGGCGTCGCCGGGCTTGTCGAACGACGCCCGCCACGCTTCGGCCGCGCCCTGCTCGGCCTCCGGTCCGGACGGGATCGCCTCGGCCGGCACCAGGTCGCCGTACAGCGTCGGCCAGGCGCGCAGCTGCACCCGCGCGATCGCCCCGGCGTCGTCGGCCCAGGCGACCCGGACGGAGACGTCGGCACCGGGGGAGCTCATGCCGGCATCCTCTCAGCCCCTTGCCGCCGTCAGGTCATGCGCTGACCAGCTCGCCCGGCCGGACGTCGACCTCGACCCACGGCTCATCCAGGTCGCGTCCCCGGGTCTCGGGCAGCAGGTGCGCACAGGTCAGGCTCAGCGCGGCCACCGCCACGGCGTACGTCGCGACGAGCCACAGGCTGCCATCGCCCCGGGAGACCAGCCAGGCCGCGATCAGCGGCGTCAGCCCGGACGCCACCACTCCCGAGACCTGGTAGAGGGTGCTGAGCGCGGAGTAGCGGTAGCGGGTGTCGAAGAGCTCCGACCACCACGCCGCGAGAGGGCCGTAGATGAGGCCGTAGAGGACGCCGAGGCCGACGACGAAGGTGGTGAAGATCGCCCAGCGGTCCTCGGTCTGGAGCAGCGCCGCGGCCGGGAAGGCGAACAGCAGTGCCAGCCAGGCGCCGAGCCGGTAGACCGGCTTGCGTCCGACCCGGTCCGAGACGGCGCCGGAGCCCAGCACCAGCAGCACGCCGAGGAAGGCGCCGACCAGGATGCCGTCGAGGGCCCACGTCTTGGGCAGCTCGAGGTTGGTGACGACGTAGGCAAGGAAGTAGACCGAGAACAGGTTGTAGGTGAAGCCCTCGACGAAGCGGGTGCCCATCCCGAGCAACAGCGCGCGCGGCTGCGCCGCGAGCAGGTCACGGACCGGGACCGACGCGATCTCCTTGCGGCGCTGCACCTCCTTGAACGCCGGCGTCTCCATCACGCTGAGCCGGATGTAGGCGCCGATCGCCAACAGCACGACGCTGAGCAGGAAGCAGAGCCGCCAACCCCACGCCAGGAAGGCATCCTCGGGTAGCAGCCCGGCGATCGAGAACGCGCCTGCGGCGAGGAAGAGGCCGCCGGGCACACCGACGTGCGCGAAGCTGCCGAAGAAGCCACGTCGACCCGGCGGCGCGTACTCGACCGCCAGCAGCACCGCGCCGCCGTACTCGCCGCCGACGCCGATGCCCTGCAGGATCCGGAGCACGACCAGGAGCACCGGAGCCCAGATGCCGATGGAGTCGTAGGACGGCAGCAGTCCGATCAGCGCCGTGCCGACGCCCATGATCAACAGCGTCATGAGCAGCATCTGCTTCCGGCCGATCCGGTCGCCGAAGTGGCCGAACAGCAGTCCGCCGACCGGTCGGGCGAGGAAGCCCACCGCGAAGGTGCCGAACGCCGCGAACTGTGCGGCGGGACCGTCGAGGCCGTTGAAGTAGAGCTTGTCGAAGACCAGGCCCGCGGCCGTGCCGTAGAGGAAGAAGTCGTACCACTCGATCGTGGCACCCACGGCGGAGGCCAGGGCCACCTTCCGCGGAGTCGGTGGGGAGGGCGTCGTGGTGTCAGTCATGTCCGTCCTTCAGCATCGCTTCCGAGTAAGTCGATCTATTCACTCTGCATTGAGACGTACCCCGATGCACATTCGTGGACACCCTGAACTACCGACGTGGTGATAGGCCTGACCTCGCACCGGGCCGCAGCACCGCGGCATCAGGGGACGTCGTCTACGGGGACGCGTCGTTCAACGAGTGGCCGAGGAAGCGCGACTTCTGGACGTACCTCTGACTCCGAGCACCGCCGCGCCACCCGTCGAGAGCAGCAGCCCGAGCGTCACCGCTGGCCACCAGCCGTCGCGCACGCCGTCGCCGAGGAGGGCGACGCCGACGGCGGCCGGCACGAAGGTCTGCGCCACGATCAACGAGGCCGTGGTGGACGGCACCGCGGCGCGGTGCATGCCGAGGGAGTAGAGCCAGAACGCCAACAGGCCGAACACCGGCACCGCGAGCGCGGCGGCGACGACGGCGCTGTCGACGGGGGTGCCGATGCCGCGGACAGACACCGCGGATCCGGCGTACCCCAGCCCCGCGAGCACGCCGAGCACCGGCCCGGCGAGCCTCCGGCCGATCGCCGAGGCGACGGCCAGGGCGACCACCCCGGTCCACAGCAGGACCACGAACCGGGTCGTGGTCACGGTCTCGCCCGGCTTGCCGGCGCCCAGGGAGAGCAGCACCAGCCCCGCGGTCACCACGGCGACGGCCACCCAACCGACGCGGTGCAGTGCGTCCTCGACGCGGTGCGACACCAGGGCGGTCACCGGTAACGACATGGCGACCAGCGCCTGGGCGAGATACAGCGGCAGCAGCCAGATCGCGGTGGCGTGCAGCACGAACCCGACGAGGTACGCCGCCACGACGAGCATGGTGCGGCCGTCGCGGACCGACCGGGTGACGAAGCCCCACAGGCCGTCGGGTGACGACTCGAACCCGCGAACGGCCTGCGCCTGCACGACGGCGGCGACTCCGAAGACCGCCGCGGACACGAGACCCACGGCGACCCCGAGCAGGCTCATCGGTAGTGCTCGGGGAGCTCCTGACCGATCTTCACCTTCGGCTTGGGAAGACGCATGAACTTCATCTGCATCGCGCGGGTGACCGCGTAGTACGTCGTGCCCTTGACCGACTCGTCGGGGAACCGCGCTCCGAGCTGGCGACGCAGGCGGAACCGCAGCATCGCCATGTCGAGCATCACGAGCAGGATCGAGCCGAACAGGACCGAGTTGCCGATGCTCCGGAGAGTGGAGTTGCCCGAGTAGCCGAAGATCATCGTGACCACCAGCAGCGGGATGATCAGCTCGATGAAGCTGAACCGGCTGTCCACGAAGTCGCGGATGAAGCGCCGGACCGGGCCCTTGTCGCGGGCGAGGAGGTACTTCTCCTCGCCGTTCCGCATGCCCTGGCGCACCCGCTGGCTCGACTCGCCCTTGGTGGAGCGCTGGGCCGCGGCCTGACCGCGTTTGGTGCGCGGCGGCTTGGCCCGGGCCTTGGCCGCGGCCTCAGCCTCCTTGCGGCTCGGCGTCGGGCGCCCCTTGCCGGACGGCCTGGACTCATCCACCGGCGGGGTGGCGACTTCTTCTCTGGTACGACGGAACACGTGGGCCTTCGGCGTGGGTCTGTCAGATGAGCGGGGCGTCACCGAGCCTACCGGCGCCTTGCCGTACCGCCGTAGGGTGAGGTCACCAAGCAGCCTGAGTGAGTGCACGGAGAGAGAGACCCGCCCGCAATGAGCCTGATGAAGCGCATCAGCCTGATCTTCCGGTCGAAGGCCAACAAGGCACTCGACCGCGCCGAGGACCCGCGCGAGACCCTCGACTACAGCTACCAGCGCCAGCTGGACCTGCTGTCCAAGGTGCGCCGGGGCGTGGCCGACGTGGCCACCAGCCGCAAGCGCGTCGAGCTCCAGGTCAACCAGCTCGACCAGTCCGCGGCGAAGCTTCAGGCGCAGGCCGAGAAGTCGCTGGAGATGAACCGAGAGGACCTCGCCCGCGAGGCCCTGACCCGCAAGTCTGCCCTGGCCGGCCAGATCACCGACCTCAAGGCCCAGCACGCGCAGCTGCTGGGCGAGGAGGAGAAGCTGACGCTGGCCCAGCAGCGGCTGCAGGCGAAGGTCGAGTCCTTCCGGACCCGCAAGGAGACGATCAAGGCGACCTACACCGCGGCCGAGGCCCAGACCCGGATCAACGAGGCGATGTCGGGCATCGGCGAGGAGATGGGCGACGTCGGGCTGGCGATCCAGCGGGCCGAGGACAAGACCGCGCAGATGCAGGCCCGGGCCGGCGCGATCGACGAGCTGATCGCCTCTGGCGCCCTCGACGACGTCAGCCAGGTCAACAACGGCGACGACATCACGCGCGAGCTCGAGGCGATGAGCTCCCAGGCGGACGTCGAGGCCGAGCTGGCCCGGCTCAAGGGCCTCTCCGCCCCGGACCAGCCGGACGCCATCGAGGCCGCGCACGAGGGCGAGATCCTCGACACCGAGCCGGCGAAGCAGGAGTCGACCCCGGACGCGACCTCCGACGCGACCTCCGACGCGACCTCCGACGCGACCAAGGACGCCTAGCCGTGATCATCCGGATCCTCGGCGAGGGGCAGTACGACGTCGCGGACCACGCGCTGGACCGGCTCAACGAGCTCGACACCGTCCTCGAGGGTGCTGTCGAAGCCGGCGACGAGGAGGCGTTCGCCGCCGCGCTCACCGAGCTGCTCGGCGGCGTACGCACGGCCGGGGTCGCCCACCCCACCGACAGCCTCGACGAGTCCGACCTGATCCTCCCGCCGTCCGACGCCACCATCGACGAGGTCCGCGAGATGCTCAACGAGGACGGTCTGATCCCGGGCTGACGTCACGCTTGGACCGCCGCGACACACTGGACTCATGGCACGTTCTCGGTTTGTCGGCGACGCTGGGCTCACCGTTCGGATGACGACGGTGATGTTCCTGCTCGGAGCGCTGTTCGTGGCGCTGGTCGTCGGTCTCGCGCTCGCCGCGGGCGGTTCCATCGGGATCCTGATCGGCGTGGTCGGGATCGGCGTCGCCGTCTACCAGTGGGCCAACTCCGACAAGGTCGCGATGCGGGCCATGCGCGCCCGCGAGGTGACGCCGGAGCAGGCGCCGGAGCTGCACGGCGTGATCGACCGGCTCTGCGCGCTGGCCGACATGCCGAAGCCGCGCGTCGGCGTCGCGGACACCCGGGTCCCCAACGCGTTCGCGACCGGTCGCTCGCCTGAGCGCTCCGTGGTCTGCGTGACCACCGGCCTCCTCGGCATGCTCACCGCCGAGGAGCTGGAGGGCGTGCTCGCCCACGAGCTCTCCCACGTGGCGCACCGGGATGTCCTCGTCATGACGGTCGCCTCCAGCGCCGGCATCGCGGCCGGGATGCTGGGTCAAGGGGCGCGGTTCGGCGGCCTCGGGTTCTTCGGCCGCCGCGGCAACGCCGGCGGCGTGCCGGCCTGGCTGGTGGTGCTGTTGTTCAGCCTCGCTGTCTACGCCGTGAGCTTCGTGCTGCTGCGGCTGCTCTCGCGCTACCGCGAGCTCGCGGCTGACCGGGCGGGCGCCTACCTGACGATGCGGCCGGACGCGCTCGCCTCGGCCCTGCAGAAGATCACCGGCGGCATCAACCAGATCCCGCAGCGCGACCTGCGCCAGGTCGGCGCAGCGAGCGCGCTCTGCATCGCGCCGGCCATCGGCGGGGTCTCCCTCAAGACGCTGACCGCGACGCACCCTTCGCTCGAGCAACGGCTGGAGCAGCTGGCCCGGATCCAGGCCGAGCTCAGCCGTCCGTCGGCCTGAGCGAGTGGGCGTCTGGGACACGATCACCGGACGGAGCCGGCCCAAGCGCGCCAACCTGGACGCGCTGTTCCTGGTGCCGAGTGCGGCGATCACGCTCCAGACCGCGGCCGGGCTGATGCCCACCGGCGACGGCTCGGTCTGCTACCGGGCGGCCATCGGAGCGGGGTTCCACGAGACCCAGGGCGACATCCTGGCGCTGCTGAAGGGAGTCGCGGACGCCCCGCAGGTGCGGACCAGCAGCGACGAGTTCGGCTTCACGTGGCTGCAGGTGCACCGGGACCCCGAAGACCCTGAGGGCATGGCCGGGCTCTGCACGGACCTGCACGCGGTCAACACCACGCTGGAGAGCGAGGGGTTCGGTCCCGGGCTGCTCTGCTCGCTGATCCCCTTCGTGGACCCTTCCGGGCGCCGGGTCGGCCTCGTCTACCTCTACAAGAAGGGCACCTTCTACCCGTTCGCCCCGACCGGCCCGAAGCAGCGTGACAACCTGCTCGAGCTGCAGGTCCGCGACACGCTCCAGGCGGAGCTGCCGATCGAGCCGGAGCTGTCCGGCTGGCTGGCGCTGTGGGGTGCACCGGGTCTCTGAGAGTCGTGTGATTTCCGCGACCCCGGCGACCTCTCGCGTTCCGGCATATCCGGGCATTCCGGTCCCTATCGTTGACTCGGTGAGAGCCGCGGGGGTCGAAGACCAGCGGCGGATGGCTGCGGTCTGGGCGTACGACGCCGTGCGGATGCCACCGCGCGCGGAGCTGCAGGAGGTTGTGGAGCTCGCGGCCCGGATCGCCGGCGTCCCCAAGGCGACCGTCAACATCATCACCGACACCGAGCAGTACCAGATCGCGACGACCGGTTTCGAGGGCTCGGTGTGCCTGCGCCAGGACTCGATGTGCGCGGCCATCCTGGGTGGACGCCGACCGGTCGTGCTCGCCGATGCGTCCCAGGACTCCCGGTTCGCCGGCAACCCGTTCGTGACAGGCGAGCTCGACACGATCCGCTGCTACGTCGCTCACCCGCTGATCTCGGGCGAGGGCGTAGCGGTCGGCACCCTGTGCGTGTTCGACAGCGAGCCACGGGAGCTGGACCCCGTGCAGCTGGCGGGGCTGGCCACGCTGGCCGCGCGGACCGTCGACATCTTCGAGCTGCGGCTGCGCGGCCGCGAGCTGGCTCTGAGCATGATGGAGATCCAGGCCGTGCAGGCCGAGCTCGAGCGCTCGAACGAGCGGCTCGCGTCGTTCGCCGGACAGGTCAGCCACGACCTCAAGACGCCGCTCACGACCCTGTCACTGTCACTGTCGCTGATCCGCGAACAGCTGGTGGACGGCCAGGTCGGTGCCGACTCCGCTGCGCTGCTCGACCGCGCCATCAACGGCTCGGCCCGGATGGCGGAGCTGATCGACGACGTCCTCGACTACGCGCGCCTCGGCGGCACGCTGAAGACGACCGAGGTGGACCTCGACTTCGTGCTCGGCAAGGTGCTCGAAGACCTCGCTGCCGACTTCGCCGACGTCACGCTGCACGTCAGCGAGCTGCCCACGGTGCTGGGCGACCGCGCCCAGCTCCAGGCCGTCCTGCAGAACCTGCT